>CADCQK010000251.1 GCA_902803575.1 Oscillospiraceae bacterium | reverse complement strand
GCCGCGGTGGACGCCTTCGGGACCCTCTCGGTTTCCGACGCTGCCGATCTGCCTGCCAGACTGGAACAGCTCTGGACGTTCATCACCGGGCAAGGACAGGACCTTGTTTTTTCTGCGATTCGAAGCGCCGGAGCGATTCTTCTGATCGCGTTCCTGACGGCCCTTTGCGGTGTTTTGTCTGAATCGAAATGGGTCTCCCTCTGCGGCATGATCGCTCTGACGGGCGTGAGTCTGGAGCATGTGAGCTCCTGCCTGCAGGTGGGGCTGGATGCGCTGGAGCAGCTCAAAAGCTTCTCTGCGGTTCTGCTGCCGTGTCTGAGCACTGCGGCATTTGTCAGCGGTGCGGTGACCTCGGCGGGAGTCAAATACGGGGCGTCCATGCTGTTTTTCGACGGGATCATCGGATTGATGATGGAATACGCGCTGCCGATTTTATACGGCTATCTGGCGGTGATGCTCTCCGCTCGCCTGACGGACAACGCCATGCTCAAAAGCACCGCTGACCTACTTCGGCAGGGGATAAAATGGGTGCTGATCTTGATTACCGTTTGCTTTACGTTGTATCTCTCCATTACCGGGCTTCTGGCTTCCACCAGTGACGCCGCTGCCGCCAAGACCGCGAAAACGGTGCTTTCCTCGGCACTTCCGGTGGTTGGAAGCATTCTCTCCGATGCATCCGCAGCTTTGCTGGGTGGAGCGGCCATGGTGCGAAACGGCGTCGGTGTACTGGGGCTTCTGGCGGTCCTGGCCCTTTGCGTGACGCCCTATCTGACGCTGGGGACCCACTACCTGCTCTATCGTGCGGCAGCACTCCTGACGCAGTCCTATTGCGGCAAGTCCATGGGAAGTCTGCTGGACGGCTTCGGGGATGTGTTCGCCTTTCTTCTGGGCATGGTGGGTTCGGCTTCACTGATCCTGTTCGTGTCCGTGATCTCTATGATGAAGGCGGTGGGCGTGGGATGAAAACCTTTTTGCTTTCCATGATCGGGATCGCTCTGATGGAGCTGCTGCTGTCTGCCTATGCGGGCAGCGAATCCATGAAAAGCGCAGTTCATCTTTTGTGCGGTACGGCCATGGCGGTGCTGGTGCTGAGCCGGGTGATCGGATTTGATTATTCCGGTTACGCCGCTGCTTTGGCAAGGACGAATTCAACTGGAACCTGGAGCACGGAGTCTGCCGCGGAAAGCAGCCGACAGCTGGACCGAAGGCTCATAGAAGACCGCTGCCGCGCATATATTCTGGACAAAGCCGGTGGGCTGGGGACGCCATTGATCGACGCCGCTGTCACCCTTGCATGGAGCACGGAGGGCTATTGGTATCCGACAGCGGCGACCTTGACTCCGGTGACGGAGCGAGGGGAACGCGAAGCACTGGAGCGGATGCTGGAAAGCGACTTCGGCATCCCGCCGGATCAGGTGGATTGGAGGGAGGCGGAGCGCGATTCGAATTGATTGGAAGCAGTGGCTTCAGCGGCTGAAGGCTTATCGTTATCCGCTTTTGATCCTGTTGGTGGGGATTCTCCTGCTGATGACGCCTGCAAAGACCAAAACAACAACGGAGCCGGAAGCCACGCCGGAGCTCACAGCGGAAGCAGAACAAACCCGGCTGGAAGCGATCTTGGAGCGGATCGACGGGGTAGGCGACGCGTCGGTGCTCCTGTCTTATCGAACCTCGGCAGAGACAGAGTATCTTGCGGACGAAGATGGGACCGTGATCCTCTCTGCCGGCAGCGGTGCCCAGGCAGCGGTAGTGCGCCGCACGATCCAGCCGGAATTTCAGGGCGCCGTCGTGGTCTGTTCCGGCGGAGGCAATGCGGCGGTAAAGCTTCGTGTGGTGGAGGCGGTGTCAAAATTCACGGGACTGGGTGCCGGGGAGATTTCTGTCTTCCCGCTGAAGACCAAAAAATGATCTGGAGGGATGGAACATGAAACAGCATTGGAAACGCAATCTCACGATCCTGACGGTGGTGCTCTTTGTGGCGGCGGCGGTCTATTTCAACTGGTCGTACAACAACCGCTTCGGCGCAGCGGACACGGAGCGGGTCATGGCCGAGGATTCAGCCATGGAGGAAGCAATGGCCCAGGAATCCGCTGCGCCGGTGTCGGATTATTTCTCCGAGGCGAGACTTACTCGACAGCAGACCCGGGATGAGGCCATGCGTCTGTTGGAAAACGCAGTGGAGGCAGACGGCGCCAGTCAGGAGACCATCGACAGCGTCATGACCGCCATCTCTGCCATGGCCCAGGAGTCTGTGGCGGAGACCCAGATCGAGAACATTCTCCTGTCGAAGGGCTATGCCGACTGCGTGGCCACCGTCACCGCCGAGGGGGTATCTGTCGCGGTGCCGGCACCGGAGGAGGGACTCACCGCTGAGCAGGTGGCCGCCATTACAGATGCTGTCACAGCGGACACGGAGTATTCCGTCAGTCAGCTGAAGGTGGTGGAAGTCAAAACGATGGATTGACGTGCTTTTTTGAATTTTAGGCTTTCTTTTTTTCCCCTCCTGTGGTAAACTATACAAAGCAAATTTACAGGAGGAATTCATATGCCTGAAAATTATATTACCGCCCAGGACGAAAAGGGCACCATCCATATCTCCGAGGATGTGGTGCTGACCATGGTGAAATCCGCCGTCGCGGAGGTGGACGGTGTTGCCGGTCTCGCCACCAGCGCCGGCAGCGAGCTTGCCGACCTGCTCGGCATCAAGTCTGCCGCCAAAGGCATCAAAGTGCAGATCATCGATGGTGTTTTGAACATCGACACCATCATCACCGTGCGCTACGGCTGCAATACCGTCGCCGTGGCTGAAGCCGTGCAGAATGCCGTCGCCGCAGCCGTGAAGGACATGACCGGCATGGGCAAGCCCGTCGTGAACGTCCACATCTCCGGTGTGGCCTTCGAAAAATAAGGAGCAGCGAATGACGAGACGAGCAGCACGCGAAATCGCCGTCCAGCTCTGCTTTGGCGCACTCTTTACGGATGCTGCGCCGGAATCGGCTGTGTCGGATCTGTTTGATCCGGAGTATTTCTCCACCCTGGCTTCGGAGAATGAATTCTTCGATCTGAAGCCGGATGAGGAGCAGCGGGGCTACATCCTTCAGCTGGTCTCTCTGGTGCAGGAGCACCGGGAAGAACTGGACGAGGCGATTCGGAAATATGCCAAGGGCTGGAAGCTGGAGCGCATCTCCCGCATTGCGGCCACGGTGCTTCGCTGCGCCATGGCGGAAATCCTCTATATGGACGACATTCCCAGCGCGGTCACCATCAACGAGGCCGTGGAGCTGGCAAAGGGCTACGAAGAGCCGGAGACCGTTGCGTTCATCAACGGCATCCTGGGCAGCTTCGTGCGGGGAGACGCAGTCGAATGAACCCGACTGTCCTCACCGTCAGCCAGCTGAATGCACACATCAAGCAACTCCTCGACGGCGATCCGCTGTTGGGGAGCGTTGCTGTACGCGGAGAATTATCGAATCATAAGATCTATCCCTCCGGCCACCACTATTTCACCCTGAAGGACGCCGAGTGCAGCATTCGCTGCGTCATGTTCAAGGGGAACGCCAGCCGACTCAGATTTCGGCCTGAGAGCGGCATGGGCGTTACCGCAGTGGGAAGTGTCAGCGTCTATCCGAGAGACGGCGCCTATCAGCTCTACTGCAATGCGCTGATCCCCACCGGTGTCGGTGATTTGCAGATGGCCTATGAGCAGCTTAAGGAGCAGCTTCGTAAGGAGGGCCTCTTCGATCCGGCGCACAAAAAACCGATCCCCCAGATGCCGAAGCGGATCGCGGTGATCACCTCTTCCGCCGGCGCTGCCGTGCGGGACATCATTCGGGTACTGGGAAAGCGCTGGCCCATGAGCGAAATGGTACTGCTTCCGGTGCGGGTACAGGGGGTGGAGGCTCCGGCAGAGATCGTCGGCGCCATTCGCTATGCCAACCGCTGGAAGGTGGGCGACCTGATTATCACAGGGCGCGGCGGCGGCTCCATGGAGGATCTCTGGGCCTTCAACGACGAGCGGGTAGCACGAGCCATATACGAATCCGAGCTGCCGGTGATCTCCGCGGTTGGTCACGAGCCGGACGTGACGATCTCCGACTTTGTGGCGGATCTCAGGGCGGCGACCCCCTCCAACGCAGCGGAGCTGGCCGTACCGGATCAAAACGATGTGCGGGACATGCTCCATGCCACGGAGATCCGACTCTCCCAGGCTATGCAGCGCCAGACGCGAGAACGCCGCGCCAGACTGCAGGATCTCGCCGGTAGAAAGGTGCTCTCGAGCCCGACGGCGTATCTGGACCTGAAACGCATGGAGCTGGATCACATCACCGCCCGTCTGACCGGGGCAGAGGAGCGCTGGCTTTCCTCACGCAGACACCGGTTTGCCGGAATGGCAGCGGCGCTGGATGCCATGAGTCCGTTAAAGGTGCTGGCGCGCGGCTATACCATGGCGTCGAAGCCGGACGGGAAGCTGGTTCGGTCGGTCCACGACGCGAACCCCGGCGATGCATTACAGTTACGATTGTCCGACGGTACGCTTCCTTGTATCGTGCAGGAAGGAGAAACATAAATGGCACAGAAGAAACTGAGCTTCGAACAGGCCATGGAGCGGCTGGACGAGATCGTCCGGCAGCTGGAGCACGGTGATGTTCCGCTGGATGCCTCTCTGGCTTTGTTTGAGGAGGGCTCCAAGCTGATCGCCCAGTGCAGCAGGCAGCTGGATGAGGCGGAGCAGAAGGTGGTCATGCTGAAAAAGGGCCCTGACGGCGCGCCGCAGGAGTTGCCCTTTGAGACGGAGGAACTCTGATGGATTTTCAGAAGGAATATAATCAGAAAAAAGCAATGGTGGACGCTGCGCTGGAGCAGTATTTCAATGATCCGACGAAGCCCTATGCCAGACTGACGGAGTCCATGCACTACAGCCTCACTGCCGGCGGAAAGCGTCTGCGCCCGGTGCTGGTACTCTCGTTCTGCGAGGCCTGTGGGGGAGACGTGGAAGCTGCGCTTCCCGTGGCCTGCGCTTTGGAGATGGTGCATACCTATTCACTGATCCACGATGATCTGCCCTGCATGGACAACGATGATCTGAGACGCGGAAAGCCCACGAATCATGTGATCTACGGAGAGTGCACCGCGACCCTCGCCGGTGATGCGCTTCAGGCCGAGGCGTTCCGCGCCATTCTGGAGAGTAAGCTTCCGGTTGCGGCGCGTGCCGAGTGCGCCCGACTGCTGGCGGAGGCTGCAGGCATCGACGGCATCTGCGGCGGACAGCAGCTGGATATGGAGGGTGACGGCAAGCAGCTGACCCGCAATCAGCTGATCGAGATCCACACCCGCAAGACTGCAGCTATGATCCGGGCTGCCTGCCTTATGGGCATCGCCTGCGGCAACGGCAGCGAAGCACAGATCCAGGCCGCTGAGACCTATGCCCAGGCGGTGGGCCTGGCTTTCCAGATCCGGGACGATATGCTGGATGTCATCAGCACGGACGCTGAACTTGGTAAGCCCATCGGCTCCGACGCCCAGGAGGGGAAGACCACCTTCATGTCGCTTCTGGGACAGGCGGCCTGTGAGCAGGAGATCCATGACCTGACCGACCAGGCTGTCCAGGCGGTGGCCTCTGAGTTTTCCAACGCCGCGTTTCTACAGGCACTGGCCCGCTCTCTGGAAACCCGCAGGAGTTAATTTCATAACTACGTTAGAATTTAATCATTGGAAAAAGCGCCGACTTCTCTTGTAAAGTCCGGCGCTTTTTGTTATAGTATATACTGTATAAATATCAATTATTTTCAAGAGGGAAATTCCATTGAATCTATTAGATCGAATTCAATCTCCTGCGGATGTGAAAGCGCTGCCGGAGCAGCAGATCCCCCAGCTATGTCGGGAGCTGCGGGCCTTCCTGGTTGAGAGCGTTTCCAAGACCGGCGGGCACCTGGCGTCCAATCTGGGCGTGGTGGAGCTTACCGTTGCCATCCACAGGGTGTATGATACCTCCAAAGACCGTTTGCTGTTTGATGTGGGGCATCAGAGCTATATTCATAAGATCCTGACCGGCAGGAAGGATCAGTTTTCCACCCTGCGGCAGTATGGCGGAATTGCCGGCTTCCCGAAGCCGAAGGAGAGCGTTCACGACGCGTTTGTTGCGGGGCACTCCTCTACGTCGATTTCTGCTGCGCTGGGCATGGCCCATGCGCGAACCATCCGGGGTGAGGACTATGACGTTCTCGCCGTGATCGGAGACGGTGCTCTCACCGGCGGACTGGCCTATGAGGGCCTCTGCAATGCCGGACAGAGCGGTGAGCCGCTGGTGATCATCCTCAACGACAACGGTATGTCCATCCATAAAAACGTGGGCGGCATGGCCACGCTTCTTTCCAAGCAGCGGGTCAAGCCGGGTTATCTGCGTTTTAAGCAGTTTTACCGGGATACCATCGGCAAGGTCACGCCGCTTTATAATGCCCTGCACGCGGTGAAGGAAAATGTCAAGGACTCTGTCCTGCCGGACAATATGTTCGATGACATGGGCTTTTACTATATCGGACCGGTGGACGGTCACGATGAGCCGGAGCTGGAGCGGATCCTCCGGTGGGCCAAGGACATTCGTCAGCCGGTGCTGCTGCATGTGGTGACACAGAAAGGCCACGGCATCACCTACACCGAGCGGGAGCCGGAGAAGTTCCACGGCGTGGGCGCCTTTGATCCGAAGACCGGTGAGGTACCGCCGGCGAAGCCCTGTTTTTCCGACGCCGCCAGCCGGACGCTGCTGAAGCTGGCAGAGGATCATCCGGATCTGGTGACCATCACGGCTGCCATGGCCAGCGGCACCGGGCTGGAGGAGTTTGCTGAGCGCTACCCGGAGCGGTTCTTCGACGTCGGAATTGCCGAAGAGCACGCAGTTACCATGGCCTCTGCGATGGCAAAGCAGGGGCTTACCCCGGTGTTCGCGGTGTATTCCAGCTTCCTGCAGCGTGCCTATGATATGCTGATCCACGATACCGCGCTGCAGAATCTCCATGTGGTGTTCTGCGTGGATCGCGCAGGGATCGTCGGAAACGACGGTGACACCCACAACGGCTGCTTTGATATTGCTTATCTGGGCTCTGTGCCGGGCATGACCATTCTGGCACCGGCGAACTTTGCGGAGCTTGAGATCATGCTGCGACGTGCGGTCGCGGAACTGACCGGCCCTGTGGCAGTTCGTTACCCCCGCGGCGGCGAGGGGGCCTATCAGGAGGCCCACGGGGAAGCCGCAGTCTGTCTGCGCGAGGGAACGGATCTGACTATCGTTTCTTACGGCGTGAATATCAACGATGCCCTGGAAGGCGCTGAGAAGCTGGAGTCTGCGGGCATCTCTGCTGAGGTGTTCAAGCTGGGGATGATCCATCCGCTGGACGCCCAGCCGATTCTGGATTCCGTGAAGAAAACCGGAAATCTGCTGGTACTGGAGGAGACCTGCCGCAGCGGCTGTGTGGGAGAGACGCTTCTTGCCGCGGCGCAACTGAACGGTATCTGCCTTAAGAGCGTGAGACTTTTGAATCTGGACAGCGGCATCGTCCCCCACGGGGATGTGAAGACGCTGCGCCGGGTCTGTGGACTGGATGCGGACGCGGTGGTGCGTGCCGCACGGGATATGCTGAAGGAGCAAAACCCTTGAAGAAAGTAAGATTGGATCAGCTGGTGTTCGATCTCGGCCTCACGGAGAGCCGGGAGCGCGCCAAAACCACCGTCATGGCCGGCCTGGTCTATGTGGACGGCCAGAAGGTCGATAAGCCCGGCACCCAGGTTTCCCCTGACGCCAATGTGGAGGTGCGGGGCAATGCGCTGCCCTATGTGAGCCGCGGCGGCTTTAAGCTGGAAAAGGCGCTGCAGGTGTTCCCGCTGGACGTGACCGGCCTGCACTGCATCGACTGCGGCGCTTCCACCGGCGGCTTCACCGATGTGCTTCTGCAAAACGGCGCGGAGAAGGTCTATGCCGTGGATGTGGGCTATGGGCAGCTGGCCTGGAGCCTTCGCAACGACCCGAGAGTGGTCTCCATGGAGCGCACCAATGTTCGGTATCTGACGCCGGAACAGATCCCGGAGATGCTGGATCTGGCGGTGATGGATCTGTCCTTCATCTCCCTGCGGCTGATCCTCCCTGCGGTGTATCCGCTGCTGAAGGAAGACGCTGCGGTGGTGTGCCTCATCAAGCCGCAGTTTGAGGCCGGCAGGGAAGAGGTCGGCAAAAAGGGCGTGGTGCGGGATCCCCAGGTGCATCTCCACGTGCTGGAGCGGTTTCTGGAGTTCGTGCCGGAGATCGGGTTCTCCGTACAGGGTCTTGATTTCTCACCCATCCGCGGACCGGAGGGGAACATCGAGTATCTGGGCTATCTCCGGAAGGGAACCTTTCCTACTTTGGACTTTGATCTTGACGCCATCGTGGCGCAATCCCATAACAGTCTGAATCACAGGTGATGATTATGAACAACCATATCGTCCTGGCCGCCAATCTGTTTCGGGATGAAAACTATCAGCACGCGAAATCCATCTATTCGCTTCTGACCAATGCAGGCTACGAGGTGCTGCTCTCGCCGGTATTCCTTCCGTGCTGGGAGGCGGAGCTTTTGGCGGGAATCAAGTGCACCCCTCTGGAGGAAGCGGTGCAGGGTGCCGGTCTGGTGGTCGTCCTCGGCGGCGACGGTACGATCCTCTATGCAGCCGGCGTGGTGCGCGGGATGGAGCTTCCCATCATCGGCATCAACCTGGGCAGCAAGGGGTTCCTTGCCGGTCTGGAGGAAAATGAGACCGAACAGCTTCTGGCCATTGCATCCGGTAAGCGCAGCATCAGCCGAAGAATGATGCTGGACGTCTCTCTGCATCGAAACGGCAAGGTCGTGTTTGAGCAGTGCGTGTTGAATGACGTGGTCATCCACGGGGCGCGGGTGGACTGCATCGGTATTCTGGCAAAATGCGACGGCGTTCCGGTGACGGATTTCTCCGGTGACGGGATCATTGTGGCGACTCCCACGGGCTCCACGGCCTACTCCATGTCCGCAGGCGGCCCGCTGGTGGAGCCGGACAATGAGAATATCATTTTGACGCCGATTTGTGCCCACAGCATGACGGGCCGTTCCTTTGTGCTGCTGCCCAGCCGAACCGTCACCATCGAGCCGGAACGGATCCACGATCGGCCGGCGGTATTGGTCGCCGACGGGGGAGAGCCGGTCTCACTCATGGGCGGCGACTGTGTGATGATCAAAAAGTCCGATTCCGTGACCCTGTTGGCGGAAACCGGTGCAAAGAGCTTTTACGACCGTGCCTATGAAAAACTTACAGGCAGATATTAAGAAGAAGAGGAAACGAGAATGAAATCCAACCGACAGAATCTCATCTTGTCCCTGATCTCCAAGCAGGAAATTGAAACCCAGAATCAGCTTCTGGAGGCACTCCAGAGCTGCGGCGTGAAGACCACCCAGGCCACGCTGTCCCGGGACATCAAGGAACTGCACCTCATCAAAACCCTCTCCGCCGATGGAAAGTATCGGTATGCCACGCCCACCAGCGAGGAGCAGCCGCGGTATGACGACCGGCTCCGGAAAATCTTCCGGGAGAGCGTCACCTCTTACGCGGCGGCCCAGAATCTGGTGGTGCTGAAAACACTGCCGGGCCTGGCCTCCGGCGCCGCCTCCACGCTGGACGGGATGGACTATCCGGAGCTGGTGGGCACTCTGGCGGGGGACGACACAGTGTTGCTGGTGATGCAGAACAACGCCGCAGCCGAGGCGCTCTGTGAAGAGATCGAAAAAATGCTTTAATGGAAAACCTTGTGGAGGTGAACCGGCATGCTCCGGGAACTGCACATTGAAAATATTGCCGTCATCGAGCGGGCAGACGTGACTCTGGGAGAAGGGCTGAATGTCCTGACCGGCGAGACCGGTGCGGGCAAATCCATTCTGGTGGACTCCCTGCACGCGGTACTTGGCGCCAGAGCGTCGAGAGAGCTGGTGCGCACCGGGGCGGAGAAGGCCGTTGTCTGTGCCACCTTCGATCCGGAAGCCGCTTTGGACTGGTGCGCCGAAAATGAGATCGACGTGGAGGATGAACTGATCCTCCGGCGTCAAATCACATCGGATGGAAAGACCTCCTGCCGGGTCTGCGGCGTACCGGTGACGACCGCGCAGTTAAGGGAGCTGGGCGCACTGCTGCTGGATATCCATGGTCAGAACGACGGACAGCAGCTTCTGGACGAGCGGCAGCACCAGCGGTATCTGGATGCCTTCGGCGTCTCCGATGAGGCGATCGGTGCCTATCGGACGGCTTATCTGAAGTATCAGGAACTGCTGCACGAGCAGCAGACCCTTCAGAATCTGGAGAACGAAAAGGAACTGCTTTCTGACAGTCTCCGTCACCAGATCGAAGAGCTGACCAGCGCCGAGCTGCGGCTTGGCGAGGAGGACGAGCTCACCGCCAAACGGGATATGCTCCGAAACTTCGAAAAGCTTTCCGAGGCGGTAGAGACCGCCTATGCGCTTCTGGAAGGGAACGACGACAGCGCCATTTCCTTTGCCGCCGACGCGGAATCTGCCGCCATTCGAGCAGCGGGCTATGCGCCGGAGCTTGCCTCGGTCCCAACGGCAATCCATGAGGCTGTGTTCTCCATGCAGGATGCGGCGGAGACTCTGCGGGATTTCCGGAACGGGATGGACTTCTCCGATGCGGAATATGACCGGATCGAGAGCCGCCTTGCCGTGCTGCGTCGTCTGGAGCGGAAGTATCACTCGGACGAGGAAGGACTCATTCAGAAGCTGGAGGACGCCAAGCAGCGTCTGGATCAGCTGGAATATGCCGACGATCGGCTCCGGAAGCTGGATCGTCTGCTGGAGGAACAGGAGCTTGTCGTTCGAAGAGCCGGCGAAGCACTGACGGACGCGCGCAGAGAGGCTGCCGGAAAGCTGGAGCAGCAGGTGGTTGCCGAGCTTCGGGAGCTGTCCATGCCGGCAGTCCGCTTCCAGGTGGAGCTCTCTCCTGTGGGCGGGAATCCCGGCTTCGGCAGCAGCGGAATGGATAACGTGCGGTTCCTGCTTTCCGCCAACGCGGGTGAAGCTCCGGGACGGATCAGCCGCATCGCTTCCGGCGGTGAGCTGTCGCGCATCATGCTAGCCTTGAAAAATGTCTTTGCCAGACGGGACAAGGTGCCCTCCATGGTTTTCGACGAGGTGGACACCGGCGTCTCCGGCATCGCAGCCCAGCGGGTGGGGGAGAAGCTTGCGAAGCTCTCCGCCTCCAAGCAGGTCATCTGCATCACCCATCTGCCGCAGATCGCCGCCATGGCGGACCACCATTATCTGATCGAAAAAACCGTATCTGCGGATAAAACACGCACCACCGTGCAGCCGCTGGATCGCGCCGGCTGTCGCAGAGAGATCGCCCGTCTTCACGGAGGCGAGAACATTACCGAACTGACTCTGGCCAGCGCCGAGGAACAGCTCGCCTCGGCTGCGGCCTACAAAGCATCCTTACAGGAGGTTTGATCATGAGCAACGTCAAAGAACAATCCGTAGCATTTCACAAAAGCGGCCTGAACTGCGCCCAGAGTGTCCTGTGTTCTCTGGAAGCCTACACCCATCTGGATCCTGAAATTGCGAAAAACATTTCCGAGGGCTTCGGCGGCGGTGTCCGCTGCGGTGAGATCTGCGGCAGCGTTTCCGGCGCGGTGATGGCGCTGGGCATGGCGGGGGAGCACCCCACCGCGCCGCTGTCCATCGAAATGACCAACGCTTTCAAAGAGGAATTCGGCTGCCTCCGCTGTCAGGAGCTGCTGGAGAAGTTCGGTGGGAAGGGCCGCTGCAACGATCTGATCCAGTTTGCTGCTGAAACCGCAGAAAAAATGCTGAACAAATAAAAACCTCTCTGCGTTTTGCAGAGAGGTAAGTTGGGAAGCTGTCTTATGCCTCAGGCTCCGGAAGCTTGCAGACGTCGATCCACTCGATGGCTTTGGAATACTCGAAAAGCTCTTCCAGATTCAGCTCAATGGCGCTGGAGGGACTGCCCACAGCAGGGAAGACCGTGACAAACCGCTTCAGAGAGTCATCCAGATAGACCGGAATGCCCTCCTTGCAGCCAAAGGGACAGACGCCGCCCACCGGGTGGCCCACCAGCTCCAGAACCTCATCGGCGCTGAGCATCTTGGCCTTCATGTGGAATTTGTCCTTAAACTTCCGATTGTCAATGCGAGCGTCGCCGGCTGCAAGAATCAGCATGCAGCCATCAGCGGTCTTGAAGGACAGGGTCTTTGCGATGCGGGCACCCTCGACGCCCAGTGCCTGCGCCGCCAGATCGACGGTGGCGCTGGAGACGGTGAATTCCTGCACCCGATCCTCCAGACCCAGGGCGCGAAAATAAGCTCTTCCGGCTTCAATAGACATGGTTTTATCTCCGTTTCTTTTGGCTTGCTGCCATTTATACCCTGCTATCATACTCGTTTTGTAGGATTGCGTCAAGTCAAAAAGCACACATTTTTCTTTTGGAATTCCTTTGTTTTTCAGGATTTCTCCAAACTTTCTGGCGCGAGTTGCGTTTGCGTTGTGTTTGCATTATAATAATTTGGTTTCTGATTGGAGGATCACAGTATGATCAAGGTTGCGCCGTCCATTTTATCCGCTGATTTCTTCTCCCTCGGCAAGGACATCGACGAGGTTCACGCCGGCGGGGGAGACTATCTTCATGTCGACGTGATGGATGGTATCTTTGTACCCAACATTTCTTTCGGACTGCCTGTGGTCTCTTCCATTCGAAAGCAGACGGAGATGTTCCTGGATGTGCATCTGATGATCACGAAGCCGCACCGCTATGTGGAGCGGTTCTGCGACGCGGGGGCAGATCTGGTGAGCTTCCATGTGGAGGCCGACGAGCCTCAGGATCTCTTCGCGGCCATTGACGCTGTGCGCGCGAAGGGGAAAAAGGTTGGTCTTGTTGTCAAGCCGAGAACTCCTGCTGAGGTGCTGTTTCCCTATCTTCCGCTCATCGACCTTGCGCTGGTTATGACCGTGGAGCCGGGCTTCGGCGGACAAAAGTTTATGGCAGATATGCTGCCGAAGATCCGCACCCTTAGAGCGGAAATTGACCGTCTGCATCTGGATTGCGAGCTGGAGGTGGACGGCGGCATCGACCGCAACACGTCTCCTCTGGTGACGGAAGCGGGTGCCAACGTGCTTGTGGCCGGAAGCGCCGTGTTCAGGGAAGCTGACCGCGCAGCGGCCATCGCAGCGATTCGAAACATTTGATATCAAAGGAAGGTAACGCCTCATGTCCGGTTTTCCCAGCAGTCTTGACAATCTGATCGACCGTTTTGCCTCTCTGCCCGGCGTCGGGCGGAAGAGCGCCCAGCGGCTGGCCTTTCATGTGCTCTCTCTGCCGGATGAGGAGGCCTTTGCCTTTGCTGACGCGATCTCCGAGGCGAAGCGGAGCATCCACCGCTGCCCGGTGTGTCAGAATCTGACGGATGACGAGCAGTGCAGTATCTGCACCTCTGCCAAACGGGATCAGAGCACGATTTGTGTGGTGGCACAGCCCCGGGATGTGCTCTCTTTCGAGCGCAGCCGGGAGTATAATGGCGTTTACCACGTTCTGCACGGAGTACTGTCCCCGATGAACCACGTGGGCCCGGACGATATCTGCATCAAGGAGCTGGTCACCAGAGTTTCCAATGGCGGCGTCTCCGAGGTGATCATGGCCACGAACCCGGACACGGAGGGGGATACCACGGCCATGTACCTGTCCCGGCTTTTAAAACCCTTCGAGGTGAAGGTGACTCGCCTGGCCTACGGCATTCCGGTGGGCTCGAATCTGGAATTTACGGACGAGGCAACGCTGACCCGCGCGCTCTCGGGCCGAATCGAAATGTAACGTTTATTATTGAATGGATCGGTGTATGCTTGCCTGTGACGAACTGTTACTTACCGATCCGAAAATTTGGATGAAAAGGAGATTTTATGGCATCTAAACTGAAAATTATCCCTCTTGGCGGCCTGGGTGAAATCGGGAAAAACCTGACCGTCTATGAATTCGGCAAAGATATTTTCCTGGTGGACTGCGGCATGGGCTTTCCCGATCAGGATCTCTACGGCGTGGACATGGTGATCCCCGACATCAGCTATCTGCGGGCTAATCGTGACCGCATCCGCGGTATGGTCATCACTCACGGCCACGAGGATCACATCGGCGCCATTCCCTATGTCCTCCGGGAGATCGATATTCCCATCTACACCACGACGCTTACCGCCGCGCTCATTGAGCTGAAGCTGGAGGAGCACGACCTGCTTTATAATACGCAGATCTTCACCAAACAGCCCGGCGACCATTTCCATCTGGGCTGCTTTGAGATCGAATTCATCCATGTGAACCACTCCATCGCTGACGCTGTTGCGCTGGCCATCAAAACGCCTCTGGGAACTGTCATTCAGACCGGCGACTTCAAGATCGATCTGACCCCCATTCAGGGCGGCGTCATCGATCTGGCGCGTCTTGGACAGCTTGGCAACGAAGGCGTCCTGGCGCTGCTGTCCGATTCCACCAATGTGGAAAAGCCGGGATACTCCATGTCTGAGAGCCGGGTGGGAGACGGCTTCGACGCGTTGTTTAAGAATTGCGACAAACGCATCATTGTCACCACCTTTGCTTCTAACGTCCACAGAATGCAGCAGATCATCAATGTAGCTGCGAAGTATGGCCGCAAGGTGGGCATCACCGGCCGCAGCATGGAAAACGTCATGCGCGTGGCCACCGAGCTGGGCTATGTGGATCTGCCGGAAGACATCATGGTGGATATGACCCGCATCAACAGCCTGCCGAAAAATAAGGCGGTCATTATCTGCACCGGTAGCCAGGGCGAGACCATGTCGGCCCTGCACCGGATCGCTTTCTCCGAGCATAAGCAGGTCTCCGTCAACGCCGGCGACCGGGTCATCATTTCCGCTTCTGCCATTCCCGGCAACGAGAACATGATCAGCAAGGTCATCGACGGCCTGTTCCAGAAGGGCGCGGAGGTCATCTATGACCGCGGCACGCCGCTGCACGTCTCCGGCCACGCCTGTCAGGAAGAATTGAAAATGATGTTGGCTCTGACCAAGCCTCAGTATTTCATGCCGGTCCACGGCGAATACCGGATGCTCTGCAAGCATGCGGAGCTGGGCAAGCTCATGGGCGTGAATCCGAAGAACGTGATCATTGCCGAAAACGGCAACGTGATCGAATTCAGCAAGCGCGGCGTCAAGCACGGCGAGCCGGTGCCTGCCGGCGCGGTCTATATCGACGGCAAGGGCGTGGGCGACGTGGGCAGCGCGGTGCTGCGCGACCGGAGACATCTGGCGGAAGACGGCATCGTCATGGCCATTGTGACCCTCTCCGCCGACACTGGTGAGGTGATCGCCGATCCGGAGATCATCACCCGCGGATTTGTCTATGTGAAGGAAGCGGAGGATCTCATGCTGGAGCTGCGCCGCGTGGTCAATGAGAGTCTCGAGAGCTGCGAGCACCACCGCATCCGCGAGTGGTCGGCCATCAAGGCAAGGATCAAGTCCAACCTCTCCGGTTATCTGTACAAAACCACCCGCCGGAGTCCCATGATCCTGCCGGTCATCATCGAGGTGTGATCCATGAACATTCAGATCTGGGGCCGCTCCAAGTGCTTCGACACCAAAAAGGCCGAGCGCTGGTTCAAGGAGCGCCGCATCAAATACCAGTACACCGATCTGCTGCGCTACGGCATCAGCAAGCGGGAGCTGCAGAGCGTGAAAAACGCCGTGGGGCTGGAGAATCTCTTTGACCCCAAGGCGGAGGATTTTGCGCTTCTGCAGTACCTCGCCTACGACGATGACAAGCTGGAAAAGCTTCTGGAGCAGCCGGAGCTGATTCGGACGCCCATCGTGCGAAACGGAAAACAGGCCACCATCGGCTATTGCCCGGAGATTTGGAAGACCTGGGAATAAACATCTGTACATTTTGAAAGGTTGGAACCCCTTATGCACGAACCCTCCGGGCAAAGTCACGGCAAGGTCTCCGGCGTTCTGCGCTGGATCGGCTTGGCGCTGATTTCGCTCTTTGTGCTGGTATTTCTGATGCTGTTTGCAACAGAACGCTGGCTGTTCAAAACCTGGTCTCTGCTGGATCTGGATGAGATTCTTTATCATTTGACCTCTTCGGTGGAAGGAACCAATCCGGAGATGGTCTCGGATTATATCCGGCACTTCGGAATCTACGTGATTCTGGCCTTTGTGCTGTTCTGGGTCACGGTGATTGTGACCAGAAAGCACCGCTTCCTGCAGCGCGCTCTGGTCTGCCTTTGGGTGGCCGCTGCGCTGGGCTTCGGGAACTATGCTCTGATCGAGGCCAACACCAAGGTGGATCTGGCGGACTATCTGCTGGAGCTGAGCAGCGGGCGCAAGGACTCCGGCGATTTTTACTTCGATCATTACGTGGATCCCAAGGAAGTGGAGATCACCTTCCCGGAGGAGAAGCGGAATCTCATTTACATCTATCTGGAATCCATGGAGATGACCTATGCCGACGAGAAAAACGGCGGCGCATTCAAGGAAAATCTGATCCCGGAGCTGACATCTCTCTCTCAGAAGAATGAGGACTTCTCTGGCAGCAGCAGACTCTTAAACGGCGCGGTACCGGTACGCGGCACCACCTGGACCATGGGCGCCATGTTCGGCCAGACCAGCGGGCTTCCATTGAAGCTGCCCATCTCCAGCAAGGGTGTGGAGTATCAGGTGGACAATAATTTCTTCCCCATGCTGACCTCCCTGGGCGATCTGCTGGATGCCGAGGGCTATCATCAGGTGATGATGTTCGGCTCCGACGCGGTGTTTGCGGGCAGAGAGTCCTATTTCACCATGCACGGTAACTATGATATTTTTGACTATAAGTACGCCAAAGCCACAGGGCTGATTCCGAATGACTATTATGTGTTCTGGGGCTTTGAGGATCTGAAGCTCTTCGACTTTGCCAAAACGGAGCTGACCAAATTGGCGGCGGAGGATGAGCCCTTCAACCTGACTCTCCTGACGGTGGACACACATTTTGAGGACGGCTATCTCTGCAAGGAATGCGGAAACCAGTATTCCGACCAGTATGCCAACGTCATGGCCTGCTCCAGCAGGCAGGTGGCGGCTTTTGTGGAATGGATCCAGCAGCAGGATTTCTACGACAACACCACGGTCATCGTCTGCGGCGATCATCTGACTATGGACACGGATTTCTGCGCCGATGTGCCGAAGGACTACCAGCGCCGCACGGTTACCTCCATCATCAACAGCGCTGTGAAGCCCATGGACGCAAAGCGCACCCGGAGCTACACCACATTGGACATGTTCCCGACGACCCTGGCCTCCCTTGGCGTGACCATCAAGGGCAACCGCCTGGGCCTCGGCACGAATCTCTTCTCTGTGAAGGACACGCTGCTTGAACAGTACGGCTACGAGGATCTGGATCGGCACCTGCACAACAGCTCTGACTTCATGAACCAGTTCATGAACGTCCACATTACTGAGGACTTTATGGAGCAGGTGGCCAACAAGGCGGCTCTGAGCTATCGCGTGGAGAACAACGGGAAGCTGACATTCGTGGTGGATAATTCCTACATTCTCAACTCCGACAGCATCCAGAAGGCAGAGCTGCAGCTCACTGATGCGGCAGGGAAGACCGCCACCATAAACATGACTGTCTATCAGCCGGAGAACGATCCCAACATCTTTTCCTGTTACGCAAAGACCGATCTCACCGAAGACGATATCCATGGAATGAAGGCGGAGGCGTTCTTCACCGTCGAGGGCTTTGAACACTACTCCGTCGCCACAGCGGAATATTAAAAGGAGGATTCACATGTCACTCGATCGATTCCTGCAGGCACAGGCCCGAAGCTATGACACCGCCCTCCGGGAGATCCAGAGCGGGTACAAGCGCAGTCACTGGATGTGGTACATTTTCCCGCAGATCCAGGGGCTCGGCTTCAGCTCCACGGCGCAGTACTACGCCATCGCGGATTTGCAGGAGGCAAAGGACTATCTGGCGGAGCCGACTCTGAGAGCCCGTCTGCTGGAGATCTCCAATGCGCTTCTGGCACTGAATTCCCATGATCCCTCCGCCATTTTCGGCTGGCCGGACGACATGAAGCTCCGATCCTGCATGACCCTCTTTGCCGAGGCGGAACCGGAGTGCACGGTGTTTTCCGACGTGCTGAATCAGTATTTCGGCGGCGTAAAGGATGATAAGACCCTGAAAATCCTTTATGGTTAAAAAAGTGCTTGCATTCCGGATAAAAGTGTGATATAGTACTCTCGTTATGTAAAAATGTGCCCTTAGGGAAAGGATGAAATAGAATCATGTCTGCTCTTCAAATCGTATTAGCCGTTCTTCAGGTTCTCTCCGGTCTGGCCGTGACCGCCATCGTTCTGATGCAGTCCGGTAAGAGCTCCGGCCTCTCCGGCGTTATTGCCGGCGGTGCTGAGACCTTCATGTCCAAGGGCAAGGCCAAGACCCTGGACGCCAAGCTGGCGAAGATGACCAAGTGGTTCGGTCTGGCCTTCGTGCTGCTGACCCTGGTTCTGACGGTTCTGATGCATTGATCTTTGATCCAATACGCGGCTAAGCGAGTGCTTAGCCGCGTTTTTGCGTCTGTTGCGAAGATGCGAAAAATATGGTATAATAATCCCAGTTTTTACTGGAGTGAAGAACATGCGAATTTTAGGAATTGACCCCGGCATCGGAACCGTGGGTTTTGCGGTTCTTGACGCTGACCGCGGCAGGCAGAAGCTGGTAGGCTGCGGCGTCATTACCACACCGCCTAGAACCCAGCTTTCCAGCCGTTTGGATCAGATTTACCGGGATCTGCAGGAACTGATCACCCAGTTCTGTCCGGATGTGATGGCCATTGAGGAGCTGTTTTTCAATACGAACATCACCACCGGCATCGCTGTTGCACACGGCCGCGGTGTGATCCTCCTGGCGGGGTATCAGGCGGGACTGCCGATCTATGAATATACGCCGCTGCAGGTGAAGCAGGCGGTAGTGGGCTACGGGCGTGCGGAAAAGCGGCAGGTCATGGATATGGTCAAGCGGCTTTTGCATCTGCAGGCTGCACCGAAGCCTGACGATGCCGCTGACGCGGTGGCCATCGCGCTCTGCCATGCCAGAAGCGCCACGTCTTTGATTCAAAAGGAAATGAGGTTTGACCCATGCTCTACCACGTAGAAGGAACCGTTACCGATATCGATGTGAATCTGGTGGTGATCGACTGCCATGGCATCGGTTTTGCACTGAATGCCAGCATGAACACCATCGCCTCTGTGACCAAGGGAAACACAGCCAAGCTCTATATCTGTGAGTCTGTCAGAGAGGACGCCTATGAGCTCTTCGGCTTTGCGTCGAAAGAAGAAAAGCGCTGCTTCGAGATGCTGATCTCCATCTCCGGCGTCGGTCCCAAGGCTGCCATCGCCATCCTCTCCTCCTGCACCCCCAGCGCGCTTGCTATGGCGGTGCTGAACGACGATGTGAAGACGCTCACGATGGCTCCCGGCATCGGAAAGAAGATCGCCCAGCGTATCGTTTTGGAGCTGAAGGACAAACTGGCGAAGGAACAATCCGGCATGGATTTCGGAACCCCCGCTGCTGCGGTGGCACTTCCCAACTTGGAGGACAGCTCCGCCAGATCCGATGCTATTTCGGCGCTCATGGTTCTGGGATACAGCATGCCGGAGATCAACCGCGCTTTGCAGAAGCTCAATACGGATGGCATGGACGCCGAGCAGATCATCAAGTCTGTGCTCCGTGCCATGATGCAGTGAGAGGAGGGATCCCATGAGTATCAGTTTTTCCGAAGAGGCCCAGGAACCCATTGTGACCTCCACCACCATCCTTCCGGAGGACAGCACAGAGGGGTCGCTCCGCCCGCGGTATCTGCGGGACTATACCGGGCAGGAGAAGGCCAAGGACAATCTGCAGGTCTTCATCGACGCCGCCAGACTGCGCAATGAGCCGCTGGACCATGTGCTGCTCTACGGCCCTCCCGGTCTGGGCAAGACCACCATGGCAGCGGTCATCGCCAATGAGATGGGCGTCAACATGCGTATCACCTCCGGCCCCACCATTGAGAAGGCCGGCGATCTGGCGGCGCTGCTGACCAATTTGCAGGAGAATGATATTCTCTTCGTGGATGAAATCCACCGTCTGAACCGGGCGGTGGAGGAGATCCTCTATCCCGCCATGGAGGACTACGCCATCGACATCATCATCGGCAAAGGTCCTTCCGCCAACTCTGTTCGTCTGGATCTGCCGCACTTTACCCTGATCGGCGCCACTACCAGAGCCGGACAGCTCAGCGCGCCGCTGCGGGACCGTTTCGGCGTGAATCTGAGACTGGAGCTGTATTCTCCGGAAGAATTGCAGCGGATCGTCACCCGCAGCGCCGACATTCTCGGCATCGAGATCGAGCCCTCCGGCGCCTATGAGATCGCCTCCCGCTCCAGAGGAACCCCGCGTATCGCCAACCGGATGCTCAAGCGGGTCAGGGACTATGCCCAGGTGCGCGCCGACGGCGTGATCACCAAGGAGGTCGCCAACGACGCGCTGCTGCGACTGGAGGTGGATCAATTGGGCCTGGACGCCACAGACCGCCGGATGCTCCGCAGCATCATTGAGTTTTATAACGGCGGCCCCGTGGGTTTGGACACCCTCGCTGCCACCATCGGAGAAGAGGCGGTCACCCTGGAGGATGTATATGAACCCTATCTGCTCCAGCAGGGTTTCCTGACCCGAACTCCCAGAGGCCGCTGTGTCACCAGAAGGGCCTATGAGCATTTGGGACTGGAGTATTTGGGCCAGCAGCAGTTGGAAATCTGACAAAGAAAACAGATTGATAAGAATCATTTCGAATTATAAAATATTTCTTGACTTTTTATTAATTTTTGTTATACTGATATGCGTATAAGTTTTTGAATTCAGAGTGCTTATGACAGATTACACATCTTATTCCGATCAGGAGCTGGTGCTCCGGGTCAAATCCGGCGACCGAGAGGCGGAAGAGACGCTTTTGTCCCGGTATAGCCGTCTGGTGCGAATTTGCGCCCGTCCGCTGTTTCTGGCGGGCGGAGACAGTGAGGATTTGATCCAGGAGGGATTGATGGGGCTTCTGTCGGCAATGCGGGAGTATGATGCCGCAGCGCAAGTACCGTTCAAAGCTTATGCAGAGCTGTGCATTCGGAATCGCTTGTACAGCGCCGTGAAGTCAGCAGCACGTCTCAAGCATTTGCCGCTTAACAGCGGTATTCCCCTGGATGAGATCCTCACCGATGAATCCTTGCCGCAGTCGGCCGGTTTTTCCGAGTCAGGACGACGGATCACGGAAGAGCAGGTCCTGGCCAAAGAGGGCGAGAAGGAGCTGCGTTCCGCGATTACCAGGTATCTATCAGCCTTTGAACAGCAGGTGTTGGAGCTGTATCTCTCCGGTCTATCCTACGCAGAAATGGCGCAGCAGACCGGTAAGGGAGAAAAGTCCATTGACAATGCTGTTCAGCGGATCCGCCGCAAGCTGGCGCGGCTTACCAATCTCGGCGATTTCAGCGAAAGCTGAACGCAAATATTCAGCCGAAAGGCAAGTTTTTCAAAAGAGAGGATTCAAAATGTTCGAAGACAAGACTCTGAAGTGCAAAGAATGTGGCGCGGAATTCGTGTTCACCGCCGGTGAGCAGGAGTTCTATGCCGAGCGTGGCTTCCAGAACGAGCCCCAGCGCTGCAAGCCCTGCCGTGACGCCCGCAAGAATGCTGCTCGCGGTCCCCGGGAGTTCTTCACCGCGACCTGCGCTGCCTGCGGCGGCGAGGCTAAGGTTCCGTTCGAGCCCAAGACCGACCGTCCGGTCTACTGCAGCGAGTGCTTCGCCAAGATGAGAGGCCAGGCATAATCTGATTTTACGGACAATCGGAATAAAATGATAGGAGCATTTTGTTCCTATCATTTTCAATCACTTATCCCCAGGCGAAGGGAGGTTTGACCCATGTTGGAAATCACGAGAGATACCATGCTGTCTGAGATCCTGGAGTACGCGCCGGAATCCATGCCGGTGTTCCAGAATATCGGAATGCACTGCCTTGGCTGCGCCCTTGCCAGTGAGGAGACCCTGGAGCAGGCGTGCTTAGCTCACGGTGTGGATCCGGACGCTTTCATCGAAGAGCTGAGCGATTATCTGGAGAACCTCTAATCAAACCAACATCCAAAAAGCCGGCTCGTCCGGCTTTTTTTCGTGACAGAATATGATCCAATTATCAAAACGATTAAATATGGTGGCTGAGCTGGTGCCAAAATCAGTGATCGCTGCCGACGTGGGCACTGACCACGGGTATCTCGCGGTCTGGCTGCTGCAAAGCGGAAGGGCGGAGCGTGTATTGGCAACGGACATCCATTCCGGCCCGCTGAATCGCGCAAAACAGACTGCCGTGGAATTTGGTCTGGAATCCGAAATTGAGACACATCTCTGCGACGGTCTGCAGTTTTCCGGTGCGGAGCAGGCGGAATCCATCGTCATTGCCGGCATGGGCGGGGAGACCATGATTTCCATTCTCTCAGCTGCGCCCTGGACGAAGCAGGGAAGGACGCTGATCCTGCAGCCCCAGAGCAAGCGACCGGAGCTGGAACAGTGGCTCCATGAGAATGGTTATACGACGACCGATGCAAAGCTTTGTTTCGACGCGGGGAAGCTTTATCTGGCCATCACGGTTCGCGGAGTGCCATCCGAGATCCTGCAGACTGCGGAAGTGCTTCTGCTTCGAAATCGGGATCCGCTGCTTCCGGAGTTTCTCTCTCAAGAGGCACAAAAGATCGAATACGCCCTCAAAGGCATGGAGCAGGCGGAACGGGATCTGACAGCTATTCGAGCGCAGCTTTCAAAGCGTTTGGAGCAGCTGCAGAGCTATCAAAAGGAGGTTGCCCAATGGTGACAGTACAGGACGTATATGCTTATCTGAATCAGCTGGCGCCGGTTTCCTATCAGATGGATTTTGACAATTCCGGCTTTCTTGTCGGAGATCGTACAGCGGAAGTGAATAAGGTGCTATTGACTCTGGACATCACCGACGCGGTGATCGAGGAAGCAGCGAAGCTTGGCGCGGAGCTGATCGTCTCCCATCATCCGCTGCTGTTCCATCCGCTGAAGCACGTCTGGGCGGAGGATGTGATCGGCCGTAAGGTCATTGCGCTGTCCCGTCACGGCATGGCTGCCATCTGCATGCACACGAATCTGGACATTGTCGACGGCGGCGTGAACGATGCCCTGATGGCGAAGCTGGACGCAAAGGTCACCGGGCTGCTGGAGCCTGCCGGAACCGATGAATACGGTGATCCTCTGGGCTGCGGCCGCGTGGGAGATTTGAAATCAGAAATGCCACTTCCGGACTTCCTGGCCTTTGCGGCAAAGCGTCTGAAGGTCAGCGGCATCCGCTACTGCGACGGCGGCCGTCCGGTGAAGCATCTGGCAGTCTGCGGCGGCTCCGGCGGCAGTATGCTGGAGCTGGCGTATGAGAAGGGGTGTGATACGCTCCTGACCGCGGATGTAAAATATGACCGCTTTCTTGCGGCAAAAGACCTCGGCATGAATCTGATCGACGCAGATCACTTTTGCACAGAAAATGTTGTGATCCCGGTGCTGCAGGAAAAGCTCAGTGATGCGTTTCCGAATGTGGAATTCCGGATCAGCAGTTTACAACAGACTGCCCAATTCTATACACCTTAAAATACGGACGCTTGTGCGTCCGTATTCATATTTTTGCCCGGTTTCACATAGGGTGCTCATAACGAGAGTGAAAGCGAGGCAAAGCTATGGACCAGGTTTCGATCTATGAGGACATCGCCCTCCGCACGGGCGGCAACATTTATCTTGGCGTGGTGGGCCCGGTGCGGACGGGCAAGTCCACCTTCATCAAACGGTTCATGGAAACGCTGGTGCTCCCCAATGTGGAGAGCGAGTACTCCAGAGAGCGGGCCAGAGATGAGCTGCCGCAAAGCGGTTCCGGCCGGACGATCATGACGGCAGAGCCGAAATTCGTGCCGGAGGAAGCGGTCTCTGTTCGCCTAAGCGAGGGCGTAGAGGCCTCTGTGCGTCTCATCGACAGTGTGGGCTATATGGTACCGGGCGCTGCTGGCCAGTTCGACGAATCCGGTGAGCGTATGGTTTCCACACCCTGGTTCGACCATGAGGTCACCATGCGGGAAGCGGCGGAGCTGGGCACCCGAAAGGTCATTACCGACCACTCTACCATCGGCATTGTCATCACCACCGACGGCAGCATCACTGACATCCCGCGAAGCGATTATCTGGACGCGGAGCGCCGGGTGATCGAGGAACTGAAAACTCTGAACAAGCCTTTCCTGCTGCTCTTAAACTCTGCCCACCCGGAGGCGGAGGAGACGCGAGAGCTGGCGGTCAGCCTGGGGGAGGAGTATGACGCGGTCTGTCTCCCGATCAACTGCAAAACCCTTACAGAAGGGGAGATCGCCTCCATTTTGAAGTCCTTGCTCTTGGAATTCTCGGTGACCGAGATTGGATTTCAGCTCCCCGGCTGGCTGGAAGCGCTGCCTTCGGAAAATGAGACGAAGCAGCGGATCTTCACCTTGCTCACTGAGCGGGCAGAACAGATCGTCCGCCTTCGGGACGCTCGGCAAAGCGGTGGGATCTTCACCGAACCGGAACTGCTGGAGAGCGCTCTGCTGACACAGCTGGAAGTCTCCTCAGGCCGCGTTGTGTATACCCTGGATTGCCCCAGAAGCCTCTATTACGAGACCATCAGCCGCGCCTGCGGCCTGGAGCTGCATGACGACGGAGAACTGATTGCGTTTCTGACCCGGATGCGTGAAATTCGGGATGATTACGAGCAGATCCGAGACGCACTCACCTCTGTGCGGGAAACGGGCTACGGCGTTGTACTGCCGAGAGCGGATCAGCTTCGTCTGGAGGAGCCGGAGATCGTCAAGCAGGGCGGGAAATACGGCGTGCGGTTGAAGGCCAGCGCCAGCTCCATCCATATGCTTCGTGCCAACGTGGTCACGGAGGTCAGCCCGGAGCTGGGCGGCGACGATGCCTCCGGGGAAATTTTAGGCTTCCTGCTCCAGGGCTTCAACGGTGATGTGCAGCAACTGTGGGATTCCAACATTTTCGGAAGACCCCTGTCGGAGCTTGCACAGGAAGGATTGGAAGAAAAGATCCGCTCCATGCCGCCCAAGGCTGCAGGGAAGCTCCAGGAAACCATCCAGAAGATCATCAATGACGGCGGCGGGACTCTTTTGTGCATCATTCTATAAAATTCCAAAATCATTGAGAAATCTTTGTCAGCTTGCAAATTGCATAATATTCATAACTGCGATATAATTTTCCAATGGGAGCGGAGGTTCCCACACACCTGATAACGAAAGGAAGCTTTCCAATGAAACCCATTTCCAAGATCGCCGCCAACGTCAGCCCTTCGGCCACTCTGGCTGTGAATGCGCTGGCCAAGAAGCTCAAAGCCGATGGTCTCGATGTAATCAGCTTCGGCACCGGCGAGCCGGATTTTGATACGCCTGACGCCATCCGCTTTGCGGGCATCAAGGCCATCAGCGACGGCCAGACCCGTTATACCCCCGCAGCCGGCACCATCTCCCTGCGGAAGGCCGTGTGCGCGCGGGTAAAGGCGGACTACGATCTGGATTATGATTATACCCAGGCGGTCATCGCCAGCGGCGCCAAGCACAGCGTCTATATTACGCTGGCGACTCTTGTGGATCCCGGCGATGAGGTCATCGTGCCTGCGCCCTACTGGGTCAGTTACATTGAGATGGTCCGTCTGGTGGGCGGCGTTCCCGTGGTCGTCACCGCCGGCGAGGATCAGGGTTTTAAAATTACGGCTGCGCAACTGGAAGCAGCCATTACCGAGAAGACCAAGGCCGTCATGCTCAATAACCCCTCCAACCCCACCGGCGCCATCTACAGCAAAGAGGAGCTGCAGGCACTGGCCGCGGTCTGCGTGAAGCATGATCTTTATATCATTGCCGATGAGATCTACGACAAGCTGATCTATGATGGCGCAAGCTTCACCAGCATTGCCACCCTGGGCGAGGATGTGAAGGCCCATACGATCCTGATCAACGGTGTCTCCAAGACCTATGCCATGACCGGCTGGCGCGTAGGTTACATGCTGGCGCCTGCCGAGGTCGCCAAGGCCATGGGCAGCTATATGAGCCACTCCACCGGCGCGCCCGGCACCATGTGTCAGGCGGCTGCGGAAGCCGCGCTGCTGGGCCCTCAGGATGAGGTGGAGAAGATGCGCCAGCAGTTCGAGGCCCGCCGCGATTATCTGGTCAAGCGGATGAACTCCATGAACGGTGTCAGCTGCCTGAAGCCCAACGGCGCCTTCTATGTGATGATGAATCTGGAAAAGCTCATCGGCAAGTCCATCGACGGTCAGGTGATTTCCGACGCCGACGCTTTCGCCAAGCTGTTCCTGGAAAAGAGCCTTGTGGCCACGGTCTCCTGCACCAGCTTCGGCATCCCGAACTTCGTCCGCTGGAGCTATGCCAACTCCATGGAGAACATCGAAAAGGCCATGGACCGCCTCGAAGCCTTCCTTCAGAAAGTCAACGAGCAGAACTGAACCCAATCTGAATCGAAAAATCGCACCGCTCAAAACGAGTGGTGCGATTTTAGTATGCTTTGATGATGCTCCATGCGTCGATCAGCTTTTCCAAAGACCAGGCGGCGTTGGCCGGGCTGGTGGAGGGGAGGCAGATGGCTTCTCTCTGTATGATCGGCTGTGTGTATTTCTGATAGTGCTTGAAAGCTGTCTTCCCGTTGACGAAGATCTGCCGGATGTCGGCGGCCTCCAGAATCGGTCTGAGGTCGTTCACCACCACGTCGGAAATGCTGCTGTCAGATGCGCCGGTGATGGTACAGGACTGAATCACATCCCAGGCGGCGATGTGGTTTCGCACCAGCAGCGTATGCTTTTCCTCCACGGTCGTGGGCACATCCTCCTGATACAATGCAGCCACGATCTTCCAGAACCGATTCTGCGGGTGTCCGTAGAAATAGCCGCTCTCCCTGGATTTCGGGGATGGAAAGCTGCCGAGGATCAGGATTCTGGAACTTGTATCATAAGTCGCAGGGATTGGATGAATCAGCGCTTCGCGTTCCATTGGAAGCCTCCTTTTCGGGCAGAATAAACAGACTGCTGCCTGGATTCATTCTTCCTCTGCTTCGTTCTGGGAAAATGCGTCATCCGTTTCCAACACAGTTTTGGTTTCCTGCGCTTCGAGGAACGCCTGATATTCCTCCGTAAAACGACTGTCCGGAATCTGGATCTCGGCAGAGTCAAAATCGATGGGAGTTACCGCGACGTCCGCACTTGGCTGCACGGCTTCTGTTTCTGCGTTTTTCCTCTTTCTGAAGCGAAAAAAATCGAAAAATTTCACAGTATCCACTCCTTCTCAGAATAACAGTTGTTCTATCAGATCAGATTGGCGAACGTGCCGGAGAGGGAGGCCAGATAGGTCATCTGCACCGTCTCTGCCGGGATCGTGATGTCCCCGATGGTTAGGTCCTTGGTGGCGCAGCCGTCGGCGATCAGATCCACCGAATAGCCGTGATCCATGGCCGATCGTACCGTGGTGTCCACGCACATGTGGGTCATCATGCCGCAGACGATCAGCTTTTCCACACCGAGGGATTTCAGACAGGCGTCAAGCTTTGTATTTAGAAAGCTGTTGGGCGCATATTTCACGATGACCTTGTCCTCGGGCGTCGGCGCGATCCGGGGAGAGAGGTCCGCGCCCTCTGTCCCGGGGCGGAAGAAGGAGTCCTCCGGGCCGTTAAAGTGCTGCATATAGATGATCGGACGGCCAACTTTGCGGCTGTCATCGATCCATTGTTTGATCACAGCCTCGGCCTCCAGTGCCCGGTGCTGGGGATTCGCTCCGCCGGGGAAGTAGTCGTTTTGCACATCGATGATCAAAAGGGCTTCTTTCATTGCAGAGACACCTCTCGTTTTTGTTCATCCAATCGAAAAAGAACCAGACCGCCGCGCTTTTTGTGTCCGGTGTCCCACAGGGCACAGAAATCCAACCATTCGTATTTGCTGTAGGTCACAGCTTTGACCCTGAGAAATCCATCGTCGTCGAGATCATAGCCGTTCAACAGAAACCAATGCCAGACGTAATCATCGAACGCTTTGTTTTTATGATTTAGGATGAGTGTTGGGATCGGGTATCCCTCGTCGATCTGGCGGATCACGGCCTGCTTTGCGGACGCATAGGGTTCATCGCCATCCAACGTGTCCATGGAGATCCTGGTCTCGCCGCGGTCCTTCAGATATTGGGCGTATCCGTCCACGTAGATATCCAGCCGATCAATGCCGGACATCCTGGGGGAGAGGTAGGGCCGCATGACGTAGGCAAAATCCACGTAATCCTGCTTCGTCAGGTTTTCGGCATTCTCCGGTGCAATGCCTGTGATTCCTTTATACAGCGCGAAATAGATGCTGCTGTCGCAGGCGGTCTCCGCGCCGCAGCCGCCGATGCGCATCATGAACGTGGGAAACCAGTCCTGATTGCCGCCGTAGGAATCATCGATATTGAAATGTGGGAGCTCTTTTTTCATAGTGCATTTCTTAAAAGCTGGATCGCGGTCTCTATATGGTGGGAATGTGGGAACATGTCTACTCCGACTCCCTGAGCAGGGGAGTAGCCTCGAATCGTTAATAGCTTTAAGTCTCTTGCTAGGGTGCCGGGGTCACAGGAAACATAGACGATGCGCTCCGGATTCATCGAAGCAATGGTAAGAAGGGCTTCCTCGGAGAGTCCCTTTCTCGGTGGATCCACGACGATGCAGTCGGGATGAATACCTGCTTCTGCAAAGGTTTTCGCAGCAGCTCCGGCATCGGCACAGAGGAATTCCGCGTTGGTGACACCATTTCTTTCGGCGTTGGCTTTGGCGTTCTCGATGGCCTCCGGGACGATCTCCGCGCCAATGACGCGCCCTGCCTTTTTCGCAAGGCAGAGACTGATGGTACCTGCGCCGCAGTAAAGATCCAGAACCGTGTCTGCAGGGGAGTGGACGGCGTATTCCTCCGCCTTTTCATACAGCCGCTCCGCCTGTTTGGGATTCACCTGAAAAAATGCCTGGGGTGCGATCTCGAAGCAGAGACCGCAGAGGGTATCTGTCATCTCGGCTTTTCCCCAGAGCGTATAGAAATCCCCTGCCAAAACTACGTTGCCTTTCTGCTTGTTGACGCAAAGGACGATCCCAGTGAGTGCCGGGCAATTCTCCCGAATGAACGCCACCAGATCCTCGGTCTCCGCGCCGAATCCTCTGGCGGTGACAATGGTTAAGACCGCGTCGGAGGTGTGCTTTGCGGTTCGGGTGAAGATGTGTCGTACGGTACCTTTTCCGGTCTGTTCGTCGTAGGGGAGGACATCATGCTGATTCATCCAGTCACACACCGCATCCGCCGCCTGATCCGACAGTTCTGTCTGTAAGAGACAGCGATCCACCGGCGTGATCTCATGGGTGCCGACCCGGTAAAAGCCCTTGCAGACCTTGCCGCCGACCATACCCACGGCATAGATGGCCTTGTTTCGATAATGCTCGGTCTGTTCGGCACCGATAATCTCAGAGACCTGAAACTCCAGCCTGCCGATGTGCTTGAGGGCGTCGTTGATGCGTCCCAGCTTCATCTGCTTTTCTGCCTCGTAATCCATGTGCAGCAGCGCGCAGCCGCCGCATTTTCGATAGACGGGACAGGGCGGCTCCTGTCTGGAATCAGAGACACCAAGACAGCGCTCAGCCTTGCCGTAGACAGCTGAGCGCGTGACTTTTAAGATGCGAATCTCCCAGACCTCACCGACGATGGTGTGCTTCACGAAGACGGCGCGTCCCTCAATGCGGCAGACGCCCACGCCCTCGGAGGTGTAACCGGTGATCTCGGCAGTGTGGAGCTGGTTTTTCTTGAGCTCCATCAGGCTTCGTTCTGGCTCTCAGCGATGTGCATATACTCGTCGTAGGTGCACATCCGGTCGATGCAGCCGTCGGGGGTGATCTCGATGATACGGTTGGCCACCGTCTGGGTCAGCTGGTGGTCGTGACTGGTGAAGATGATGTTGTAGGGGAAGGCGGACATGCCGTTGTTCAGGGCGGCGATGCTCTCCAGATCCAGATGGTTGGTAGGCTGGTCGAACACCAGGAAGTTGGCGCCGCTGAGCATCATCTTGGAGATCATGCAGCGGACCTTCTCGCCGCCGGACAGCACCTTGACCTGCTTGTAGACGTCGTCGCCGCTAAACAGCATCCGTCCAAGGAAGGTGCGCAGGTAGCTCTCCCGCTTGTCCACGGAAAACTGGCGCATCCAGTCGATCAGGTCATAGTCACAGCCGTCGAAATAGCTGCTGTGGTCAACCGGGAAGTAGGCCTGGGTGGTGCTGACGCCCCATTTCACCGTGCCCTCATCGGGTTCCTCGTCACCCATGAGGATCTTAAAGAGCATGGTCACGGCCCGCTCATCCTTGCCGATGATGGCGATTTTATCCTCCTTGCCGACGATGAAGCTGACCTTGTTCAGCAGCTTCTCGCCGTCCACAGTCTTGGAGATTTCCGTGACGAAGAGGCGATCCTTGCCGGGCTCCCGATCGGCCTTAAATCCGACCCAGGGATAGCGGCGGCTGGAGGCGGGCAGCTCTTCTACGGTCAGCTTGTCCAGCAGCTTCCGGCGGCTGGTGGCCTGACGGGATTTGGATTTGTTGGCGGAGAAGCGGCGGATGAAGTTCTGCAGCTCTTCGATCTTCTGCTCAGCCCGCTTGTTCTGGTCCTTGATCAGCTTCTGCATCAGCTGACTGGAGTCGTACCAGAAGTCGTAGTTGCCCACGTACATCTTGATCTTGCCGTAGTCAATGTCCACGATGTGGGTGCATACGTTGTTGAGGAAGTAACGGTCGTGGGAAACCACCAGCACGGTGCCGTCATAGTCCATGAGGAAGTCCTCCAGCCAGACGACGCTGTTCAGGTCCAGGTTGTTGGTGGGCTCGTCCAGAAGGATGATGGCCGGGTGACCGAAAAGGGCCTGTGCCAGCAGCACCTTCACCTTCAGTCTGGGATCCATGTCGGCCATCAGGGTGTAATGGAAATCCGTGGTGACGCCGAGACCCTGCAGGATGCGGGAGGCGTCAGATTCCGCTTCCCAGCCGCCCAACTCGGCAAACTCTTCCTCCAGCTCGGAGGCGCGCATGCCGTCCTCGTCGGTCATGTCCTCTTTGGCATAGATGGCGTCCTTCTCCTGCCCGATCTCATAGAGCCGCGGATTGCCCATGATGACCGTATCCATGACGGTGTATGCATCATACATGGTCTGATCCTGCTTCAGGACGGACATTCTGGCCTTGGGGTCGATATAGACGTGACCGGAGGTGGGCTCCAGATCGCCGGAGAGGATTTTCAGGAACGTGGATTTTCCTGCGCCGTTAGCGCCGATGATACCATAGCAGTTTCCGGCGGTGAACTGTAAATCCACCTTGGAAAACAGCGGGGTTCCGCTGTATTGCAGCGAGAGATCTTCAACTGTGATCATAGGAAGTGTACTCCTTTACGGTTTTAGGGGTTTTAGAAATGTGTCAAGCAGCAGAGTCGGGAAATCCGGCTCTGCTGCGGGTAATCAAATTATTCTGCAAGCACCTTTTTCAGTCTGGCGTAGCGGGGGAGAGCATGCTCCTTCGGAATCACAGGATCACCCTGGATCAGCGGCAGCGCGTAATCGATGAAATCATCGGTGACCTGATTCTTCTCAGGGGTGATCCACTCGACGGGGATCTTCTTCTCGAAGTTTGCGACAGCGCTGAGCGGCAGCAGCTTGGTGGCGCAGTGGTACTTGCCGTCCACCATCTCGCGCTCGAAGGCGACCATCTTGCCGGTCTCGCCGTTCACGGCGGCCTCCACAGCCACCTTGCCGGCGAGGAACGCCTCGTCCACATCGGTCTGAGAGGCCAAATGCGCGCCGCAGCGCTGCAGCAGGCTCAGCTCGATGCCGCGAACCTTGGCGCCGGTCTCTTCCTTCACGATGCGGGCCAGCAGGGAAGCCAGGCCGCCCAGCTGCGCATGACCGAAGCCGTCGGTGGCAGAGGTCTTTGCCTCGGAGACGAACACGCCGTCGGCATAGTGGATGCCCTCAGAGACAGCGACCAGAACCTTGCCTTTTTCGTCGTAGATCTTCTGCACGTCCTTGAGGAACTGACCCATCTCGAAGTCCACCTCAGGCAGGTAGATCAGGTCCGGACCGGCGCCGAAGTGCTCAGCAAGCTTGGAACTGGCGGCCAGCCAGCCGGCGTGACGGCCCATGATCTCCACGATGGTGATCTGGCCGTTGTCATAAACGGTGGAATCCTTGCTGACCTCCATGCAGGTGGTGGCGATGTACTTCGCGGCGCTGGCAAAGCCAGGGCAGTGGTCGGTACCGTAAAGGTCGTTGTCGATGGTTTTCGGCACACCCATGACACGGCACTCCCAGCCGCTCTTATCCATGAAGCGGCTGATCTTGCTGCAGGTGTCCATGGCGTCGTTGCCGCCGTTGTAGAAGAAGTAGCGGACGTTGTACTTCTGGAAGATCTCCAGAATGCGCTTGTAGTCACGGTCGTCCTCGTCGGGATCCTTCATCTTATAACGGCAGGAGCCCAGCTCGGAAGAGGGGGTGTGCAGCAGAAGGCTCAGCTCGTAAGCATCCTCCTGACCCATGTCGTAAAGCTTATCGTTCAGAACGCCCTTGATGCCATGGGCGGCACCGTAGACTTTGGTAATGCTTTCGGATTCCAGTGCAGTCTTGATGACACCGTAAGCACTGGCATTGATGACAGCAGTGGGCCCTCCGGACTGGCCAATGATACAGGCCCCTTTCAGCTGATTCGACATTTTTTAACCTCCAGTTTTATGAAAAATATAGAATAGCTATTGATATTGGACGCAAAATTGTGTACAATAAAAAACAGTTACCCGGGACATCCTAAAATGTCCGCATATATAATAATAGAAAGGACGATGAATTGTCAATGGCAATCGTAACTTCCAAAGAAATGTTTGAAAATGCATACAAAGGCGGCTATGCAATCGGCGCTTTTAATGTGAATAATATGGAGATTATCCAGGGTATCACCGAGGCAGCCAAGGAGTGCCAGGCCCCTGTGATCCTGCAGGTTTCCTCCGGCGCCCGCAAGTATGCCAACCGCACCTATCTGGTGAAGCTGGTGGAGGCTGCTGTCATCGAGACCGGCCTGCCCATCTGCCTGCATCTGGACCACGGCGACACCTTCGAGCTGTGCAAGAGCTGCGTGGACGACGGCTTCACCTCCGTTATGATCGACGCTTCCTCCAAGTCCTTTGAGGACAACATCGCGCTCACCCGTCAGGTGGTGGAGTATGCCCACGATCACGGCGTTGTGGTCGAGGCTGAGCTCGGCACCCTCGCCGGCGTGGAGGACGATGTGAACGTCTCTGCCGAGGACTCCTCCTATACCCGTCCCGAGGACGTGCAGGAGTTCGTGGAGCGCACCGGCTGCGATTCTCTGGCCATTGCCATCGGCACCAGCCACGGCGCTTACAAGTTCAAGCCCGGCACCAAGCCGCAGCTGCGCTTCGACATTTTGGAGGAAGTCTCCAAGCGTCTGCCCGGCTTCCCGATCGTGCTGCACGGTTCTTCCTCCGTGCCCCAGGAGTACGTCCAGATGATCAACGAGCACGGCGGCAATATGCCCGGCGCCATCGGCGTTCCTGAGGATCAGCTCCGCGAGGCTTCCCGTCTGGCCGTCTGCAAGATCAACATCGACTCCGACCTGCGTCTTGCCATGACCGGCACGATCCGCAAGTTCTTCGATGAGAACCCCGGCGAGTTTGACCCCAGAAAGTACCTGGGCCCCGCTCGCGAGAACATCAAGCAGCTCGTCAAGCACAAGATCATCGACGTGCTCGGCTGCGACGGAAAAGCCTGATTTCCGATATTCTGCACCGATGCGCCGGATAACCTCCGGCGCATCGTTCTAAAAAGGGAAGGGAGGGTTCCTATGGACCTTCAAACCAGATTGGAGCAGCTGACCGACTGCGTGTTCCCCAGTGATCTGCCGGACTATGACTGGAGCAAGATGGATCTGATTCGGGAGCCGGAGCAGAAAATGCTGCTGCTGATCCGTCTGGCGGTTGCGGCAGTCCTGTTTGCGGCTGCACTGTTTCTGCCAGCGGGGGGATTTCTGTACACACTGTTCCTGATCCTCTCGGTGGTGGTCTCGGGCTATGATTATATCCTCGGGGCCATTCGGAGCGTGATCGAGCGGGAGCCCTTTACCGGTTCCATGTTCATCTCCATCGCGCTGATCCTGGCGCTTGGCGCCGGAGATCGGGTGGATGCTGCGGCCTTCATGATCCTCTATCGGGTCATCGGACTCTTAGCTGCATTTATCACAACGCACACGGTGCGCGCATTGGAAGAGGCGGTAGGGGAGTCCCCGCGGTTTCGCAGCGCCTGTGCAGCGCCTTCCTGGATCCGGTATGTGGCGCCGATCGGCCTGCTGATCGCGCTGGTGGTGTTCATCATCCAGCTTTGGGTGGCGGAGAGTGCGCCGGTGCTGGCGGCCCGAGCTGCGTTGAGTGTTCTGGTCATCGCCAATCCCTTCACGCTGATGGCTTCCGTGCCGCTGACCTGGCTCTGCGCGCTCTATGGAGCATACGTCTATAAGATCCTGTTCCGCAGCAGCGCCTCCATGCGTCGTCTTCTGCATGTGAAGAGCGTGGTTCTGGATGACAGCAGCACCGATGAGGGGTCCCTGCCGAAGCTGGTCTCCGTAAAGTCCGACAAGGTTCCGCCGGAGATGCTCCTGCGTCTGGCTGCCTATGCCGAGGCAAACTCCGAGAGCCGCACGGCGCGGGCCATTCTGGCGGCCTTCCACGAAGAGATCGACCAGAAACTGATCCAGAAAACTCTGGACATTCCCCAGTGCGGGGTGGAAGCTTACATCAGCAATCTGCATCTGTTTGTCGGCACCCGGGAGCTCATGCTCCTGCACGGCGTCTCCATTCCGGAAGAGGATCTGACCGATGACTATGTGGTCTATGTGGCGGTACAGGGCACCTATGCCGGCAAGCTGATCTTGCAGGAGACCGCCAATGACGACACCGTCGGCACCCTGGACGCCCTTCGGGGCCTCGGCGTCAGAACGGTAACGCTGTTTCGCCCGGCCCAGAACGAGTCCGTCACCAGCGTGGCGAAATCGCTCCATGCGCAGCTGTTTTGCAAGCTGACGCCGGAGGAGAAGAATCAGACCCTCTACAAGCTCCAGAAGGGCCTGCCGAAAGGGGAGTCTCTGCTCTATGTAGAGCGGGACTGCGAGGTCAGAGAGCGTCGCACGCCTGCGGACGTGAACATCTGCATGATCCGCGGCGACAACATGCAGCAGTTTGACGCTGACGTCCTGATCGTGGACGGTGATCTGCACTGCGTGGCCGAGACCATGGAGACCGTCAAATGGGTCAACGGACTTTGCAGCGATCACCAGCTGCTCACGGCCGCTGCCAAGCTCCTTCTGGTGGTTCTGGCGGCCCTCGGCTGCAGCACCATGTGGTTTGCTGCTGTTCTGGACGGTGCTGCCATGCTGACCACGCTGCTGCTCAGCGTCCGAGCCTTCCGTTTCAGAGAAGAGCACAAGAGGATCTGGGATTTTGCACGAATCTACAAGAAAGTCTGATTTTTAACAATCTATCCCATTAGAAAAACAGGTTGAGTTTCCTCAGCCTGTTTTTCATTTATGCGTCGTCATTTTTCGTTTCTTTCGGCGTGAAGTGACCAAGAGGATTGGCGGCGGCAGCAGTACGAAGCTCAGCGTTGTCGATGTGGGTATAGATCTGGGTGGTGTTCAGATTCTCGTGGCCCAGAACCTCCTGCAGGGTGCGGACGTCCACGCCGTTTTGCAGCATCAGGGTGGCGGCGGTGTGGCGGAGCTTGTGGGTGGAGTAGAGGGAGGCGTCCAGCCCGGCCTTGGTGAGATTCTTTTTCACCATGACCTGCACTGCGTCTACGCTCATTCTGGTGCGGCGAGTGGAGAGGAAAAGCGCGGCCACCCTCGGCGGGGCGAGGCTGCGGCGAACCTCCAGATAACGATCCAGCGCTGCCCGGCAGGCATCATTTAAATACACCGTACGTTCCTTGTTGCCCTTGCCGACCACACGGAGGTTATCGCCATGATCGTCGCTGATGTTTAATCCCACCAGTTCTGAGATTCGTAAACCGCAGTTGAGGAACAGGCAGAGAATGCAGTAGTCCCGCTCCTGATTTCTCCCGTCCACGGCGGACAGCAGCCGCTGGCTTTCCTCCAGCGTAAGATAGCGGGGGAGCGTCTTCGGCAGTTTTGGAGAATCCAGATCCTGCACCGGGTTTTCCTCCAGCAGTTTGGCCTTGACGGTGAGATACTTAAAGAAGCTCCGGATGGCGGCGATTTTCCGCGCTCTGGAGGTGGCGGTGAGACCAAACTCCGGCTCAGCGCTGTTGGGCTGCTTGATCCGGTCTCTGGCCAAAAACGACAGATAGTCGTATATCTCTGCCAGTGTCACTTTGGAGAGGAAATCCACATCCACGTCCTGAATGGAGATCTCGTCCAGTTCTGACTTCCGGGGAACCAGGCCGCGGGAGAGTTTCAAATAGCGCAAAAAGTTTCTCAGATCCAAATAGTATTCGTCCACGGTATTTCGGGAATGCCCGCGGATGGTCTCGTGATAGACCAGAAAGTCCCGCAAAACCTGCGGCGCGTCAGAGCGATCCATGTTTTTTACACCTCACAGGAACCTTAGTTCTCATTTTTTCTGATTGGATTATATCAGGGGAGGGCCTTGCCGTCTATTCGCAAAATATACAAATAATTCGGCAAAATAAAAATTTTGCCGAATTTAGAGGAGGCGTTTTCGGTAATTTCAGGAAATCGGGGTTCCGATGGATTTTATTCCCGTGAACCGCTCTCCGAGCTTGTTTGCCTGTTTTTCCGGATAAACCGAAAAATACGAGATTCGTTTTTCCTTTCGGAGTTTCTTGAACGGCGGCAGTGTCGCCCACAGCACCGACGGCAGTCCGACTGTGATCAGATACAGCGGTCCCCACACCAGACTCTGGATCGTGTGGCCGTATTCATGCACCTTCAGTCCCTGAAGAAATGAATTCATATTATGATCTTTTTGGTTCTTCTGATAATAATAAAATGGCTCGTCCGTCAGAAATAAAAACATGCCCAGCGACAGACTGGATTTATGCGGCCAGTATGTCACATGTGCGCCGCAGAATGTGTCCTGTGGGCAGCTTCTGTAATACCAGCTCAGCGCCAACCCGCACACCGTCTGCGGCAGTCCCCAGGTCCACTGAGCCACCTGATAGCCGGCATATTTTAAGTTTTGATTATCTTTTTCAGGAGTCATTGGTATCATCTCATCAAGATTGTTAAATAGTTAACTTATCAGTATTCCCGCTTATATTTCTGGTAGATCCAGCGGTATACAAAAATCAGCACAACAAGTCCCGCAGTGCAGGCCAGCACCAAAAGGGTCGCTGCCGCTTCCGGATACCAGATAAACAGAAACGTAGAAATCCAGTGCGGGATGGAATACACACCCCACATGATGCCGTTGGCGTGGTTATAGGCCTCCACGTCTGTGAGTTCCTCCCGCCGCACCGTGGAGCCTGACCAGAACCACATGGGTTCCTTGCGGCGGTATGCGTAGATTCCGATGCCGGTAAAGGTCAGCGCACAGCCGCCGACACAGATCAGCCAAACCAGCAATCCACCATTCATCGTATTCTCCTTATCATCCGAATACCGCGCGCATGGCCTCCCGGATGTTTTTTACGGGGATTGTTTCCAATCCGGGAAAACTCTGCACGTCGTCTCGCACATGAGCCGGGATGACGCAGCGCTTGAAGCCCAGCCGCGCGATCTCACTCAGACGCTGGTTCAAATGGCTGACACTGCGCACCTCACCGGAGAGGCCAACCTCACCCACCGCGGCCAAATCGGAGCCAAGAGGCAGATCCTTGAAGCTGGAGGCGATGGCCAGCACCACGGCCAGATCCGTGGCGGTCTCATCCAGCCGCAGGCCGCCGATAACATTGATATAGGCGTCATGACCGGAGAGCACCAGCCCGGCGCGTTTTTCCAGCACCGCCATCAGCAGCATGGCGCGGTTGTAGTCGATGCCGTTGGCGTTACGTCTGGCGCCGCTGAAGCCGGAAGGCGTCACCAGGGCCTGGATCTCCGCCAGCACCGGTCTTGAACCTTCCATGACCGCCACCACGCAGGTGCCTGGGGCGTTGGCGGGCCTGCCGGAGAGCAGCATCTCCGATGGGTTCAAGACCTCAGTGAGGCCCTTATCGTTCATCTCAAAGACGCCGATCTCATTGGTGGAGCCAAAGCGGTTTTTCGCCGCTCTCAGGATCCGATAGCTGAGACTCTGGTCACCCTCGAAGTACAAAACGCAGTCCACCATGTGCTCCAGCACCTTGGGGCCCGCAATGGAGCCCTCCTTGTTCACGTGGCCCACCACGAAGGCGGTATAATCGTTATCCTTCGCAGAGCGCATGAGGCGCATGGTGCACTCCCGCACCTGGCTGATGCTGCCGGGCGTGGACGAGGTTTCGGCGTCAAACATGGTCTGGATGGAGTCCACGATCAGCACTGTGGGCTTCAGCTCCTCAACGGCGCCGAGGATCGAGGCGATGTCCGTCTCTGCCAGCACGTAAATGCTGCCGTATTGCACACCCAGACGCTGAGCGCGCATCTTCAACTGCCGCTGGCTTTCCTCACCGGTGACGTAGAGGATCTTTTCGTTATCAGAGATCTGGCCGCAAAGCTGCAGCAAAAGTGTGGACTTGCCGATGCCGGGGGCGCCGCCCACCAGCACCAGAGAACCCCGCACAGCGCCGCCGCCGAGCACCCGGTCGAACTCGTGGATCCCTGTGGAAAACCGCAGTTCCTCCTCGGCGT
>CADCQK010000250.1 GCA_902803575.1 Oscillospiraceae bacterium | reverse complement strand
GCCGATCAGGTTCATGACCTCGGACTGGTTGGCCTTCTCGCGGCGCTTATCCACGATGGCGAGGCCGAGGCCCATCTTCATGGCGAAGGTGCGGGCGCGGGCCACGCTGCCCACGTCGGGAGAGACCACCATCATATTCTCATTTCCGTAGCCGAAGCGGCGCAGGTAGTGAGAGGCGAACAGCGGTGCGCCGAAGAGGTTATCCACGGGGATATCGAAGAAGCCCTGGATCTGCAGCGCGTGCAGGTCCATAGTGAGCACACGGTCGGCGCCAGCCTTGGTGATGAGGTTGGCGACCAGCTTTGCGGAGATCGGATCGCGGGCCTTGGCCTTGCGGTCCTGACGGGCATAGCCGAAATACGGAATGACGGCGGTGATGCGGCCGGCGGAAGCACGCTTCATCGCATCGATCATGACCAGCAGCTCCATGAGGCTGTCGTTCACGGGCTTGCAGGTGGACTGAACCACAAACACGTCCAGACCGCGCACCGGCTCATTGATGCTGATGGAGCACTCCCCGTCGGCGAAATTGGTGGCGGTGCAGCTGCCGATGTTGACGCCCAGATGCTTGCAGATCAGGTCTGCCAGGGCGGGGTTGGAGTTGCCGGTGAATACCTTGATTCCCTTACCGTGTGCAATCATATTCTTCTCTACCTCTCTTAACCCAGGATTTCATTTCTATGCAGAGGTCGGAAAGGCCTCTGATTTTTCAAATCTATTATAACAGCAAATCCCACGCTTGGAAAGAGGCGGCTTCCCGATTCTGAACGTTTTTTTTCAAGAAATCTGTGTAAATTGCCCGCATGGCTTTGGACAGCTCGTTGAAAAAGACACATTTTGCGCGTCGGCGGCCGTTTGCGGGTATTGCAAATTGGAGTTTATCGCTCGCTCCTTGTAGGGCGGGGACCTGTGCCCCGCCGCGTTGAATGTGCTGCCCATGTAACGGTGGGGCACAGGTCCCCGCCCTACGGTGGATCATTGCAACTCCCCGATAAACTATAATTTGAGAAAACAAAAAAACGCTGCAGGCCAGCATCCGCAGCGTGTATTGATTTATACGGCGTATTTCTCAGAGTAGGCCTGGTAGGCCTGGTTGAAGTCCTCCTGCTGGGAGGCGCTGAGCATCTGGTGGTAGGCGTGGGTGTCGGCGCTGTTCTGGGCGGTCTCCATGATCATGAAGGCCAGCTTGTTGCAGCGGACCGAGATCTCCTCATAATTCGAGACGATGTCGTTGAAGCTCATGCCCTGCTCGATGGTGCAGGTGCCGGCGCGGAGACGATCCACGTGGTGGTCGCGCATGGCCTCGCAGATGTTCTCGATGACCGCGGAGATGGCGGCGGTCTGCTTGGCGCTGCCCTGGTTCCGGCCCTCGAAGGCCCGGATGGCGCAGCTGAGGTTTTCCGCCGTGGCGGCCTGAAGCACCTTCAGCTCCTCCTGAGCCGTCTCGGAATAGGAGATGCTCTTGGCGTGGACGTCCTTGGCCACATGGGCGATGTTCATGGTGTGGTCGGAGATTCGCTCGAAGTCCGACAGCGCGTGGAGGCACAGGGTCACGTCCTGGTTCTCGGTCTCGGTGAGCTCCCCTCTCGACGCCTTCATCAAGTATGTGCTGACGCCGTCCTCGTAGGTGTCGCACTGTTTTTCCAGCCACTCGATCTCCCCGAAGCCGTGGTCGGTATAATCCTTCAGCAGCGCAGTGCAGCGGGAGAGACTGTCGGCGGCGCAGTTTGCCATGTCCTGAATGGCGGTGTGGCACTGGGCCAGGGCCAGGGCGGGATACTGGAGGAAGCGCTCTTCCAAAAGCAGCTCCACGGCCTTGGGCTCGTCGGATTCGATCTCCTTGTCCGGCACCAGCTTCATGGCGATCCGCTCCAGCAGCTTGATGCAGGGGGTCATCATGATGACGGTGGCAAGACGGAAGAGGGTGTTCACCAGAGCGATGTCCACAGCGTTCAGGGTGTGATTCACGAAGCCGAAGTGGACGACGGCGTTGACCGCATAGAAGATGATGCCGCAGAGCACCGCGCCGAGAATGTCGATGGTCAGGTGCATGACGGCGGTGCGGAGGGCGTTGATGTCCGCACCCAGCGCGCTCAACAGCACCGGCAGCGCGCCGCCCACGGCCACGCCGAGGACGATGGGATAGGCAGAGCCGAAGGTGATGGCGCCGGTGACGCTCAAAGCCTGCAGAATACCGATTGCCGCCGCCGAAGATTGAATGATGGCGGTGAAGACCATGCCCACCAGGAAGCCCAGAAGTGGGTTGGAGAACTTCGTCAGCAGCGAGATGAAGGCCTCGCTCTCCTGCAGCGGAGAGACGGCGGCGCTCATGGCGCTCATGCCGGTCATCAGGATCGTGAAGCCCAGCAGGATGGTGCCGACGGAGTTGCTGTTGGATTTCTTGGAGAATTTGCGGAGGTAAATGCCGATGATGGCGAGGATGGCGGTGATGTTCGCAACGCTCAGGATGCTGGCGATGCCGCTGCCGCCGTTTCCCACGAAGGAAAGGCTGACGATCCAGCCGGTGATGCTGGTGCCGAGGATGGAGCCCAGGATGATGCTGGCCGCCTGGGACAGCTGCATCATGCCGGAGGAGATGAAGCCGATGGCGATGATGCTGGTGGCAGTGGAGGACTGCACCACGGCGGTGACCGCGGTGCCCAGCAGGATGCCCTTGATGGGCCGGTTGGTCAAACGGTAGAGAACAGCCTCCAGCTTGCCGCCGGCGACGCGGTTCAGACTGTCGCCCATGAGGGTGACGCCGTAGAGAAACAGTGCCAGACCGCTCAGCAGCGCCAGGATGTTGGTAATGGACATATAGGAACTTCCTCCCATAACCACGACAAAATCACAAATTTTGCCTATTATTTACTTGGATTTAACGTTATTTTAACAGATTTCACCCCCGCAAAACAAGCAGTTTCTGCAAAAAAAGCGCTATGCCTATTTTTTAGCGTTTTACCCAGTTGAATGTTGGCTTATCTGCACAAAAAATGCCGTTCCGGAAAAACCGGAACGGCAACAGGCTGTTAAGTTTATGCCACGGCGTGGCGCTGGTGGTTGCGCATGAGGATCTGGATGACCACGACGACGGCGATGACGCCCAGGCCGATCACGTCGGTCAGCAGGCCCGGATAGATCAGGCTGAGGCCGCCGCCCGCCAGCAGGATCCGCTGCCAGAGAGGCACCCGGGTGAAGATGTGGCCTTCCAATGCTGCGCTGACGCCGAAGATACCGATGATGGCGGTGAGGGCGATCTGCGCCACCTCCCACCAGCCGGCGATGTTCTCAAACAGCAGCGACGGGCTGAAGGCGAAGACGTAGGGCACGATGAAGGCCGCGATGGCCAGCTTCGTGGCGTTGACGCCTGTTTTCATGGGGTTCGACTTTGCGATGGCGGAGCCGGCGTAGGCTGCCAGCGCCACCGGCGGGGTGATGTCGGCCACGATGCCGAAGTAGAACACGAAGAAGTGGGCGCTGACCGCCGGCAGACCCATCTTGATCAGGATCGGCGCGGTGGTGGCGGCCATGATGCAGTAGTTTGCAGTGGTCGGCACGCCCATGCCCAGAACGATGCAGCAGAGCATGGTGAGGAACAGCGCCAGGAACACGCTGTTCTGGCTGATGGCCACGATGCCGGAGATCAGCTTGGAGGCAAGGCCCGTTGCGGTGATGCAGCCCGCGATGCAGCCGGCCACGGCGCAGGCCACAGCCACGGTGATGGTGCCCTTGCCGCCGGCCTCCAGCGAGGCGATGATGGTCTTGACCGTCTGGCCGCAGGCGTTTCCGATGACCTTTCCGAGCCCCTCGGAATGGTGGGCATGGTGGGCGTCCACGATGGTCTGGGGCAGACCCACCAGAATGGCGATGACGATGCTGACCGCGGCGGAGTAGGCCATGGTGCGGGTGTTGGAGCTGACCAGCCAGACCAGCACCACCAGCGGCGCCAG
>CADCQK010000249.1 GCA_902803575.1 Oscillospiraceae bacterium | reverse complement strand
CGAGATCCAGATCGAGGAAGAGGACGGCAAGCTGATCTGGCGCTGCCCCTGCTGCGGCAACACCGATCAGGACAAGATGAACGTCGCCCGCCGTACCTGCGGCTACATCGGTACCCAGTTCTGGAACCAGGGCCGCACCCAGGAAATCAAGGACCGCGTCCTGCATCTGTAAGCAACCGACCGAACCAAATCAAAAACGGGCTGTGGGCGATTGTTCGCAGCCCGCTTTGTTATGATGCTTGAGGAGGTGCGCCATGGATCTTCGCTGCCCCCACTGCGGCGAACCGGTGAAGGCGAGCATGAAAATCTGCCCCCGCTGCGAGGCGGAGCTGACCCAGCCCAGATCCCGGAAGCCCCAGACCATCAACGAGCTGCAGCAGTACTGCACCCTGAAAAATAACCCGTTGGAGAAACTGAGATTCTTCATCGGAGAGGATTACCAGGAGCCGAAGGCCTTCGGCATCTACCAGAAGGACAACGGCGACTTCGTGGTCTATAAAAACAAGGCCGACGGCAGCCGCGCCATCCGCTACGAGGGGCCGGACGAGGCACACGCCGTAAACGAGATCCTCCAGAAGCTCCAGAGCGAAGTGGAGCTCCGAAGACAGAAAAAGGGCGTCCCCACCAGAAAACAGAAGAAAACCAGCGTCGCCAGTGTGATCATGGGGGTACTTCTCACGGTGGTGGTTTCGCTCTTTATCGCCATCGGCGGGCTGGTTTTTCGGCGTTCCGGGCCCAGCCGCGGCTATTATTACTACGACGACGATTATTACTATTACCAGAACGACGAATGGTATCGATACGATAACGAATGGTACCCGGCCTACGTGGACGAGACCCTGGAGGACAACTACGGCGACTACTGGGTGGAGGACGGCTATGACGACGTCTACGGCGTCGCGCCCTTCTCCGACAGCGAGTACTATCAGGAGTACGACGATTCCGACTGGGATGACTGGGACGATGACTGGGGCGACGACGATTGGGACGACTGGGATACCGACGACACAGATTGGGATTCGGATTGGTGAACTATGAACTACGGAGAAATCAAAAAATGTGACATTGCAGACGGGCCGGGCGTACGGGTGACGCTGTTCGTCTCGGGCTGCACCAACCACTGCAAAGGCTGCTTCCAGCCCCAGACCTGGGACTTCGATTTCGGCAAGCCCTTCACTGAGGAGACGGAGCAGATCATCTTCGACGAGCTGGACAAGCCCTTCATCTGCGGGCTGACGCTTCTGGGCGGCGATCCATTTGAGCCGCAGAACCAGAGAGCCCTGGTGCCGTTCCTGCACAAGGTGAAGGAGCGCTATCCGGACAAGACCATCTGGGCCTACTCCGGCTTCACCCTGGACGGGCACCTCTGGAAAGATGGCTCCCACCCCCGCTGCGAGGTGACGGACGAGATGCTGTCCATGCTGGACGTGCTGGTGGACGGCCCCTTCGTGGAGGAGCAGAAGGACATCCGGCTGCTGTTTCGCGGCTCTGCCAACCAGCGGCTGATCGACATGAACGAGACGAGAAAACAGGGCCAGATCGTCCTGTGGGAGGGAAACTGATGCAGATCCAGATCCAGAAGCTCAGAGAGAGCGCACAGCTCCCCCACCGCGGCTCCGAGTACGCCGCGGGGTATGACCTCTATGCCGCCCCGGCGGAAGGGAAGGAGATCGTCATCGCCCCTCACACCACCGCCATGATCGGCACCGGTCTTGCCGTGGCCATCCCGGCGGGCTACTTCGGCGGCGTTTTCGCCAGAAGCGGTCTCGCCTCCAAACAGGGGCTGCGCCCCGCCAACTGCGTGGGTGTCATCGATTCTGACTATCGCGGCGAGTGCACCGTGGCCCTCCACAACGACACCGACGAGCCCCGCACCATCGCCCCCGGTGAGCGGATCGCCCAGCTGGTGATCCTGCCGTTCCTGGAGGCGGACTTCCAGCAGCGGGACAGCCTCCCGGAAACCGACCGCGGCGCCGGCGGCTTCGGCAGCACCGGGAAATAAAAAATCCGACATGGACTTGTCCATGTCGGATTTTTTGTGGATCGTTTCAGGTTTTCCAGCGGTAGATGAACAATACGATCTGTGCTCTGGTGCAGATGAGATTCGGGCTGAAGGTGGCGAAGGTGGTACCCTCGGCGATGCCGTTCTGGTGTGCCCAGGCCACTGCGGTGGCGTAATACGCATCGGAGGGGACGTCCCAGAACCCGGAGGATCGGGTGACCCTCGGCTGCCCGGCATTTCTCCAGAGGAAGGTCACGGCCTCACCGCGGCTGCAGATCTGGTTGGGAGAGAAGGTCGTGCTGGTGGTGCCGTAGGTGATGCCGTTTCGCACCGCCCAGACACAGGCCTGATAGAAATAATCGGAGATGCTGACATCCCGGAAGGGGCAGCTGCCGTACATTCTCGGAGAACCGGCCGCCCGCCAGAGCAGAGTGACGATCTCGCCTCTGGTGCAGCTCTGGTTGGGGGAGAAGGTGCCGCTGCCAGTGCCGCTGACGATGCGGCGATTCACCGCCCACTGCACCGCGTCGGCGTAATAGCTGTTCGACAAAACATCCCGGAAGCCCGCCACGGTGGTGGGCTGACTGTTGGTGGGCGTCGGGGTGGAGCTCGTGGGACTGCCGGCGCCGCCGTTACCGCTGTTGCTGCTGTATCCACCGGAGACATACTGGCTGGCGCTGACGGCCTTTTTCAGGCAGCTGGAGTCCGCGAACAGCTCCACGCCGTAGACCGTATTACCGACTCGCACCATGCCGACGCCGCAGCAGGTGTATTCGGGATTCAGGATGTTCTCCCGGTGATCGCGGGAGCCGGCCCAGAGATCATAGGCCTGCTGGGCGGAGGTGTAGCCGTAGCCGATGTTTTCACCCATGGCCCGGTAGGTGCCGGGATAGACCGTGTACCACTGTCTGCCGTTGGGGCGGGTGTGGCTGTAGTTGGAGGCCAGCTCCACGCCGCGGATCATGGAGCACTCCAGCAGGGTCTCGTCCATCGTCAGGGGACTGAGACCGTTTTGGGCCCGCAGCTCGTTCATTCGATCGAAGATCTCGAAGGACCAGTCGTAGAGCCGGGTCTCTCCGGCGGCGCTCACCACGGGCAGGATGCTCAGCAGCAGGATCGCGGCCAGCAGCAGGGTCAGAAGTCGTTTTTTCATCGTCTCACGCTCCGCTTTTTTTCTTAACTTTACCATTTTGCACCATAAATCGGCAGCTTGTCAAGTATTCTATGGAAAAACGTGGACAAAAACGGAAGATTTGTCTGATTCGTCGTAAGCCGGAGCAGTTTTTTATTTTCAACGGATGGAACATGTGGTATAATATTTCCGTCTGATCTTACAAACAGGCTTGCGGTGTCCGCAGGCTGAATCGAAAAAGGAGGAACCCATTTTGAATAACGAAAACGTACAGGAGATCCTGAACCGCCTGAAGAATCTGGTCCACGAGGGCAATGTCCACCGCGTGCTGGTGAAGCACAACGGCGAGACCATCGTGAACGTCCCCCTGACGGCGGGCGTGGTGGGCGGCGCCCTGGCGCTGAAGGCTCCGCTGCTGCTGGCCGCCACCGCCGTTGCCGCCTTCGGCTTCGGCTGCACCGTGGAGCTGGTGAAGGACGACGGCAACGTCATCGTCACCGACTTCACCGAAGCGGACGAATGAAACGGCTGATCCCGCTGCTGCTGGCGCTGCTGCTGGTGCTCTCTGCCTGCACCGGGAAAGCCCGGCCGGAGGAGACCTACATCCCGAAATACACCCCCACACCGGAGCCGGAACCCACCGAATCCGTGGAGCCGGGGGTGCAGATCGACGGCACGCTGCTGACTGCCCTGGGTGACACGATCACCGTCGATCTGGACAGCGACGGGAAGCAGGACGAGGTGTCCCTCTCCCGGGACGCGGATGGGCTGCGGCTCACCATCAACGGGCAGGACTACACCGGCGTCCTGTACAGTGTCTGGGATTTCGAATATGCGGACAGCGACTATTTCGCCGTGGTGAATCTGGACCGCTATGACCGGGCGCTGGAGGTAGCGGTGGAGGATTACGGCCCCAGCGACGATCCCCAGACCTTCTTCTTCCGCTATGAGAAAGAGACCGTTACCTGCATCGGCAGCGTCCCCAGCCTCTGCTGGGATGACTGGACGAAGCAGGACACCGTCACTTACATGGGCAACGGCTCTCTGCTGGTGAACGCCCGGCTGGATGGCCTGATGACCTGGTTTGGCGATGTGACCTATCGGATCGACCGGGACGGCAAGCTGGCCATGGTGCGGGGGGAGATGTGCGCTGCCGATCAGCTGGTGAACGTGACCCTCACCAACCCGGTGCTGGCTTATGAAAGCGCCGATTCCGAGCCTGAGAAGCTCTACCCCGGCGATACCCTCCAGCTCAGCGGCACCGACCAGAGCCAGTGGGTGCAGGCCTACCGCAGCGGCGGCGCGCCTGTGCTGCTCAGGTTAAATCCGGACGACCGCTATCAGGTGGAGACGCCAACCGGCTTCGAGGATGGCCCCGAGGTCATGAACGGTTTGATCTTCGCCGGCTGACAATTGGATAAAACCAAACGCGCGCTGCAGAGAGTGATCTGCAGCGCGCGATTTTGTTTTGAATCTTAGTTTGTCGCGGAAGCTGGATGACTCCGGGATTCAGCATTTGCCGCCGGGGAGCATCCCCTTAATCAGCTGGGGGATGGGGCCGCCGGCGAGGGGCTGGTAGGGCTTGCCGGAGAGAATGGTCTGCTCCACCTTCAGATCCTTCAGGGTGTCCTTCGGAACCGTGTAGGGGTTGCCGGAGAGGATCACCATATCGGCCACCTTGCCCGCCTCCAGCGTGCCGCGGTCGGCGTCGTCAAAGCTGGTGTAATAGCCGTTGTGGGTGCACATCCGGAGCGCCTCGTAGACGTTCAGTGCCTGCTTCGGATCGGTGTGATTCACGGCCTTATGGATCCACAGCAGGGGATCCGGCTCCGTGCAGGGGCCGTCGGACCCGGCGCTGATGAGGATGCCGTTTTTCGCAAAATCCCGGAGGGGGTTCAGTCTTGCCGCCCGGTCGCCCAGGATCTCGGTCAGATAGGCATCCGGCTCCTGAGGCCAGTCGATGAAGGCGGTCTGCACCGGCAGCAGGATGTTGTATTTTTTGCAGATGGCGAGGCCCTCCTCGGTGGGGAGGCAGGCGTGGATGATGGCGTGGCGGTGGTCCTTCCTGGGGCAGTCCTCCAGTGCCGCCGCCAGGGCTCTGGTGGCCTGGTCGAAGGCGGCGTCGCCGATGGCGTGCATTTCGATCTGCAGCCCGGCCCGGTTGGCCTCGATGCAGAATTTGGTCACCTGCTCGTCGGAATAGTACAAAACGCCCTTGTCGTTCGTGCCCTCGTAAGGCTCGCGCATGGCGGCGTCTCTGGAACCGAAGCAGCCGTCCAAAGCGGTCTCGAAGCAGCCGCCGATCCGGGGCAGCTTCCGCTTCAGTGCTTTTTTCACGTCCAGGGTCTGCATATAGACCCGCATCTGGAGGCCGTTTTTCAGACCGCCGGCGAACCAGCGCTCCAGATCCACGTCCAGATCTCCGGTGAAGCCCACGCCGCTGACGGAGTGGATCATGCCGATGCCCCGCGCCGCCAGATCGTCCGCGGCCTTCTGCATGTTTTTCACCAGCTGGATCACCGGCACCGAGTTGGTGACGAAGTCGGAGACGGCGAAGAATGCCTCCTGGTTCATCTCACCGGTGTCGGCGTGGCAGCCGCGGAGGGGCGTGACCTTCTTTTTCACCAGCTCATAGAGCTTCGTGTTCACCACACAGGCGTGGCCATCGTATTTCACCATGAAGAGCGGCCGGTCGGGACAGACGCTGTCCAGCTCCGCTCTGGAGACCAGACGCCCGTCGGAGACCGAGTAGGGCGAGGCGCCGAAGGCCACGATCAGCTTGTCTTTGGTGGTGGGCAGAAACTTCCGCAGCATATCGAGGATCTCTTCATTGCTGCGGGCGTCCATGACATTCAGCCCCGCGTGGAAGGTGGCATAGCTGGCAAAATGGATGTGGCTGTCCACGAAGGAGGGCATCAGCACCCGGTCGCCCAGATGGACCTCCTCAACTTTGCGGAAGCGGTACTGCCTAGGGTGCAGATCACCCACATAGAGGATCCTGCCCCTGTCCTCCACCAGCGTATTGGCGATGGTGTTGTTGGCGTCACAGGTAAGGATCGTGCCGCGATAGATCTTCATGATTTGGGTTCCTCCTCCCGCAGCTTCCGCTGGAGCTCCTCATAGCAGTGGTTCAAAAGATCCCGCTCCTGCTCGCTCTCCAGCGGCGCGAGACCCTGACCGGCCTCGGTCTCCACCACCCGGCAGGCGCACATCTGATGCTCCTCGCCCATGGTAAATACCACGTAGGACTGGCCATTCAAGTCCCAGTCGTAGGTGAACAGCACCTCGCACTGCACCGGCAGACCGTCCGGCCCGGGGATCGAGAATCTTCCGCTTTCAAAAATATCCATTTTAAGAACACCTGCTTTTTCATTGATGCTCACATTGTATCATAAAGATGTCCGTTTGAAAACCCGGACCGTGGACAAAAACCCTGTTTCTCTTCCAATATCTGACGATTATTCAACCAAAAACAAGAAAATCGGACTAATCTGCACAAAATTTCGAAATTGTGTTAAAAAATTTTCGGTTTTTTGGCAACAAATTGTTGATTAGTCCCCGAATCTATGTTATACTGTATGGCAAGAAGAAAGACATCCGGTCGTTTCAGCGACATCCGTTACACAATAAAGGAGCTTTGCATATGAATGAAAAACCTGTCGATCGCCGCGTAAGGAAAACCAAGCGTCAGCTGCGGCTGGCACTGATGCAGCTGATGAGCGAGAAGAACGTGAAAGACATCTCCGTCCGGGAGCTGGCCGCCATTGCGGACATCAACCGCGGAACCTTTTACATCCACTACAAAGACGTCTATGACCTCCTGAGCCAGCTGGAGGACGAGATGGCCGCAGGGCTGTCCGCCGTCTGCCAGAAGCACAATCCGGATGAGTACAGCGGCAACACCTTCCCGTACCTCAGCGATCTGTACCACTTCATCGCGGAGAACGCGGACATGTGCCGGGTGCTGCTGGGGGCCAACGGCGACAAGGCCTACACCGATCGGATCTGCAGGATCCTGCGGGACGATCACCTCTATGACTTCGTGCAGAACTTCCACAAGGACGCCGACCCCACTCTGATCGATTATTTCTGCGCCTTCATCATCTCCGGCAACCTGTCTCTGGCCCTCCGGTGGATCAACACCGGCATGCAGGAAAGCCCGGACGAGATGGCCATCCTGGCGGGCAAGATCATCACCCAGGGCGTCCAGGTCCTCTCCAAAGTGGCGGAATGACCGCCAAATCAAAAACGCACCGGTTGGATCCGGTGCGTTTTTCTTAGGTTCACGCCAACTGACGTGTCAGGCAAAAAATGTGCTTACCTCTTGAAAAACATCATCGCAGGTGATACACTATTCAATTGGAGAGCAATTTCCGAACCATATACATCTTTGATATTGGAGGAGATACCCATGTTTGAAAATCTGGTTGAGGTCCTGAAGGCCAATCCCCGCAAGATCGTCTACACCGAGGGCACCGACGCCCGCATCCTGGAGTCTGCTGCGCGCCTGAAAAAGGGCGGCTTCCTGACCCCCGTGCTGGTGGGCAATGTGGACGAGGTCAAGGCTGCTGCAGCCAAGGGCGGCTTCGACATTGAGGGCCTGGAGATCCTGGACCCCGAGACCTATCCCGAGATGGACGCCATGGGCGCCCAGATGGTGGAGCTCCGCAAGGGCAAGATGAGCCCCGAGGATTGCCGCGCCAACCTGCAGAAGGGCAATTACTTCGGCACCATGCTCGTGAAGATG
>CADCQK010000248.1 GCA_902803575.1 Oscillospiraceae bacterium | reverse complement strand
GTCGGCGACATGGACGCCGTCTGCGATGAGATGATCGAACAGCTGAAGGCCAGAAAGGCGTAAATCCAACAAGCAAAACAAAGGCGCGCTGCAAAACGCAGCGCGCCGGTTTTTTTGATGCAAATGATAGTTTATCGGGGAGTTTGAATTGATCCACCGTAGGGCGGGGACCTGTGCCCCGCCGTTGAGACGGCAGTGGATTGATGCGGCGGGGCACAGGTCCCCACCCTACAGGGAGCGAGCGATAAACTCCCATTCACCACTCTGTTACCGAAGCGCCCCTTCGAGCTTCAGCAGTTTCTCTTTGTTCTCAATTCCTCCGGCGTATCCTGCGAGACTGCCGTCTGCGGCAATCACCCGGTGGCAGGGGATGATCACGGAGATCGGGTTGCGTCCTACCGCCGTGCCCACCGCTCTGGCAGAGCTGCCCAGGCCGGCGGCAATGGCTCCATAGGTGGTCGTCTCTCCATACGGGATCTTCAGCAGCGCCTGCCATACCTTCTTCTGAAAGTCGGTGCCCTTGGGGGAGAGGGGCAGCGCACGGACGTCCGGGTTTTCCCCTTGAAAATACCGGTCCAGCCAATCCCGCGCCATTCGCAGCACCGGGGTCTCCAGCTCCCGGCCCTCGCCCTGCAGATGCAGCTCTTCATACTTCTGGCCCCGGATCACCAGAGCGGTCAGGGCCTCTCCCTCGGCGGCCACGGTCAGCGTGCCCAGGGGAGAGGGATAACGGATGAAATCGTACATGGTTGACCTCCGATCTGACGGCTTGAAAACTTCTGTCACGCGGGGTTTACATGGATCATGATGTGCTTCACTTGGGGGAAGCTTGCCTCCACGTCGTCGTGGACGCTTTGGGCGATGGCGTGGGCGTCGGTCAGCGGCAGGGCGCCCTTCACGGCGATCTCCAGCTCGATGTAGATCCGGTTGCCGAACTCCCGGGTGCGCAGCAGGTCGATCCGCTCCACCCCCGAATGGCTGAGCACCTGCGACCGGATGGCCTGCTCCGTCTCCTCACCGCAGCTGTGATCCACCATCTTATGCATGGCGCCGAGGAAGATATCGAATGCCGCCTTGACGATGAAGATGCAGATCACTACGCTGGCCAGCGGATCCAAAACGGGAAAGCCCATCCGCGCCCCGGCGATGCCCACCAGCGCGCCAATGGAGGAGAGGGCGTCGGAGCGGTGGTGCCAGGCGTCCGCCGCCAGCGCCTCGGACTGGATCACGTTGGCGTAATGTTTGGTGTAGCGGTACATGGCCTCTTTGACGAGGATGGACACAATCGCCGCCATCAGCGCCGGAACGCCGGGGATCAGCGGCGCGCGCTCCTGCGCAGAAAGGATGGCCTTCACCCCCGCGTAGCCGATGGCGAGGCCGGTGCATGCCAGCATGATCGAGAGCACGATGGCGGAGACGCACTCCATCCGCTCGTGGCCGTAGGGGTGCTCCTTGTCCGGCGCCTTGGCCGCCGCCCGGACGCCGATCATCACCACGATGGTGCTGAGAATGTCAGACAGCGAATGCACCGCGTCGGAGACCATGGCGCCGGAGTGGGCCAGCACGCCGGCCAGCAGTTTTCCGACAAACAGCAGCAGATTCACCAGGATGGAGACCCACGACACCTGCGCCGCGATCTGATAATCGTTATGCATAAAGGTTCCCTCCGAAGTCTGCTCCCAGAAAAAATCTGCGGGAACAGTTTGTATTCCTGTCCCGCAGATGTCATCTACTATCACAAATGTGACCCGGCTCCCGAAGGCCTGTTCAGTTGGGGGTATTATAACCGATATTCCAGTAAAATGCAATTCATTTTTTCGCGCTCACGATTTCGCCAAATTCGCCAGATACCCGATGATGTTGTCGTTGATCTCACCGGTGAGGGCGCGGTTGTAGTTGCATAGAAAGGTGCCGGAGATGAGGATCATCATGGCCTCGGCCTCCTTTTTCCCGACCTCTTCTCCATAGACCGCGATGAGGCACTGCTCCATGATCTCCCGCCACTCGCGGAACTCATCGGTGACCATCTTCCCGATCTCTTCCTTGTAGTGGCCCAGCACATAGGTCTGGGTGGTGGCGTTTGGGCGCAGCTCGCCCTCCGGCGCCTCGGCAACGTAGTGCATGAAATCGTTCATAAATGCCAGATTTGAGTCGTAATCCTTTCTGTCGTGAGTGGCGAACCAATTCATGCAGTGCTCGGTCATGTAATCCTTCGTGTATCTAACATAGGTCAGGATCAGGTCATCCTTGCTGTCGAAATAGTGCAGCAGCT
>CADCQK010000247.1 GCA_902803575.1 Oscillospiraceae bacterium | reverse complement strand
GACCTTTCCGCTGCGCAGGCAGCGGGTGCAGGCGTAGACGTGCTTGGGGCTGCCGTCCACGATGGCCTTGACGCGCTTCACGTTGGGTTTCCAGGTACGGTTGGAGCGACGATGAGAGTGGCTCACCTGAATGCCGAAGGAAACGCCCTTGTCGCAAAACTGACACTTTGCCATGGTGCTTGCACCTCCTTACTCATATGTTTGCAAAACAGCTTATATATAATAGCAGAACCATCCGGGAATTGCAAGTGTTTTTCAAAAAATATTTGTAATGCGGAAAAACCATTGCCAAACGGCCCCGTTTTCGCTAAAATGTATCCTAGGATATTAGGATCGAAAGGAGCATGTCCTATGGCACAATCTTATACGGTCCCGCTCCGCACCGTGGTGGAGGAGCAGGGCTTTACACTGCTGCATACCAGCGAGGACTATGAGCAGGCGCAGGTCGGCACCGCGGATCTGAACCGCCCCGGTCTCCAGCTGGCGGGATACTATGATTACTTCGACCCCCACCGCATCCAGATCATCGGCTGCGTGGAGACCACCTATATGGAGCGGTTTTCCGCCTACGACCGCCGCGCCATGTTCGAGGCCTTCATGAAGTACCCCATCGCCGGCCTCGTGATCTGCCACGGGATGGATCCCTTCCCGGAGTGCATGGAGATGGCGGAGAAGTATGACCGGAACGTGTTCCTCTCCAGAGAGGACACCTCCAAGCTCATGGCCCGGCTGATCGCGTCGCTGTCCACCCATCTGGCGCCCCGGATCACGATCCACGGGGTCCTGGTGGAGATCTTCGGCGAGGGCGTTCTCATCACCGGCGACTCCGGCGTCGGCAAGAGCGAGACGGCGCTGGAGCTCATCAAGCGCGGCCACCGTCTGGTCGCCGACGACGCGGTGGAGATCCGCCGCCCCGGCAGCAGCACCCTTCTGGGCAACGCGCCGGAGATGATCCGGTATTACATGGAACTGCGCGGCATCGGCGTCATCAACGCCAGACAGATCTACGGCGTCGGCGCCGTGAAGCCGGAAAACCAGATCGACCTGGTGGTGAATCTGGAGCCCTGGGACGAGGGGAAGGCCTACGACCGTCTCGGCCTCGGCACGGATTACGAGGAGATCCTCGGCGTCCGGATCCCGAAGGTCACGATCCCGGTGCGGCCCGGCAGAAACCTGGCCGTCATTCTGGAGCTGGCCGCCATGTACATCCGTCAGAAAAACATGGGCTTCATCGCGGCCCAGACCCTGGCGGAGGAGCATGACCGCATGATCAACAACGGCGGATTCTGAACCGTTCCGATGCGGAATCAACCATTTGCCATTTTGCGGTAAATTAGAGTATACGGCTCGTTTTTGTAGGGCGGGGACCTGTGCCCCGCCGCGTCGAATGTGCTGCCGGATCAACGGCGGGGCACAGGTCCCCGCCCTACGGCAGCTCATTTCAAACCGCTCGATCAATTAGAATTTTTCTCTTTCTCTATTTCATCTCAAATCTTTCAAGGAGTCTCTATGAATCTCGAAACTGTCATCGCCCGGCTGCGGGACGCGCTGCCGGAACTCAGCATTTTGGAAAACGAACCCATGGCGAAGCACTGCTCCTTCCGCATCGGCGGACCGGTGCGGGCCATGGTGCAGCCCGCCTCCATCGAGGAGACCGCGGCCGTCTGCCGTCTTTTAAAAGAGGCGGGGGTGGAGCCGCTGATCCTCGGCAACGGCACGAACCTGCTGGTCACCGACGAGCCTCTGGAGCGGATCGCTGTGCAGTTCGGTGAGAAGATGGCCTATGTCAAAGACGCGGGGCCGAATTCCATCACCGCCGGCTGCGGCATCACCCTGGCGCGACTGGCCCAGGAGGCCCAGAGCCGCGGACTTGCGGGTCTGGAGTTCGCCCACGGCATCCCCGGCTCTCTCGGCGGCGCCGTGAGCATGGACGCCGGCGCCTACGGCGGGGAGATGAAGGACGTGGTGGTTTCCACCCGGTTCCTGGATGAGGATGGGAATCTTCAGGAGATCGAGGGCGCGGCCCACGAATTTGCCTATCGCCACAGCCGTTTTTCCGACACCGGCTGCGTCATTCTGGAGAGCACCCTGCAGCTCACCCCCGACGATCCCGAGGAGATCTGGCAGCGGATGATGACATTGCGAGAAAAGCGCCGCGCCAGCCAGCCGCTGGATATGCCCTCTGCCGGCAGTACCTTCAAGCGCCCGGTGGGCGGCTACGCGGCGGCGCTGATCGACCAGGCGGGGCTCAAAGGCTTTGCCATCGGCGGCGCCCAGGTCAGCGAGAAGCACGGCGGCTTCGTCATCAACAAGGGCGGCGCCACCTTCGACGATGTGCTGAAGCTCATCGACCACATCCGGAAGGAAGTTTACCGCACCTCCGGCATCGAGCTGGAGACGGAGGTCAAAATCATCCGCGGGTAAGAACAGCGATAAATTGGAGTTTGTCGGGGCGTCTTAAATGATTCACCGTAGGGCGGGGACCTGTGCCCCGCCGTTCATCCAACACCATTCCCAAT
>CADCQK010000246.1 GCA_902803575.1 Oscillospiraceae bacterium | reverse complement strand
GGCGTCGACGCGCATCTGCAGATTCTTCTTGGTGCTGTCGGTGATGACCTCGCCCAGCAGTTCAGCAAATCTGGAGGCGTGGTCGGCCTCTTCGTAAGCGGCCTTCTCCCAGTAGAGGGCGATCTCGGGATAACCCTCGCGGGCGGCGACACGGCCCATGGCCAGATACATACCGACCTCGGAGCACTCGCCCTCGAAGTTGGAGCGCAGACCGGCGATGATCTCTTCGCGCACCTCGGCGGGGACGTCCTCACCGAAGACCTTGCCGACGCCGACAACATGCTCGGCAGCCCAGGACATCTCGCCCTCCTGCTTCACAAACTTCTCGGCGGGAACCTTACATACCGGGCAGAACTCGGGGGGCGTATCGCCTTCGTGAACGTAACCGCAAACACTACATACCCATTTCGTCATTTTACATTTCCTCCTGTAAAAAAATTTTATTACGAGTCATTTTACTATGTAAATCACCGTGGTTCAAATATATCATAGCCCGCCCGGTTTGTAAAGAATCCGTTTCACGGATTTTGTCCAAAGCCCAAAACGCCCCACCATTCAAAACAGGCGGGGCGCTGTTTGGTTGTTCATTCGAGCCAGCCGGTGGGCGGGCGATAGCCCCAGGCGTCTGCCATGATGCGAAGCTGCTGGTCGGTGATGGTGTTCACGATCGGCAGGTGGGCGATCTTCAGATAGACCTCCGCGGCCTTTTCCGCGGTCTCGATCAGGCCAAAAGTCTGATCCAGCGCGTTTCCGGCGCCGTAGAGCCCGTGCTGGGCCCAGACCACCAGCCGGTGGCGGCGCATCTTCTCCGCCGTGGCAACACCGATCTCGTTGGTGCCGCAGAGCATCCAAGGCAGGACGCCAAGCCCCTCCGGGAACACGGCGATGCACTCGGTGCCCATCCGCCAGAGGGTCCGGGTGAATTCCCGCTCGTCCAGCGTGTGCACATAGGTCATGGCCAGCAGATTCGTGGGGTGACAGTGGAGCACCACCCGATGATTGGGGTCAACCGACAGCCGCGCCGCGTGGCTCAGCACATGGGCGGGGAGCTCACTGGTGAAGCTGCCGCCGTCGGAAAAGCCCCAGAGCAGCTGAGCTGTCCTCCCCTGCTCCGTGAGCCGGATCAGGCCGAGGCATTCCTCCGGCTGATGCGGCACGTTTCGGAAGTACTTCCCGGTGCCGGTGAGGAGCAGATACCGCCCCTCCAGCGCCGGTGCTTCGAAGCCCGTGGGGATCTCCCGAAGCACGCCGTCCAGATAGGACGCAACCTCGTCCTCCGTCAGCAGCAGTGAGACGTTGCCGCCGTTGCGCTCGTCCCAGCCCCGGGCATACATATCCGAGACGGTGCGCACCATCTCTTTCAGAAACGGCGCGGTGAGAAGGCCACTCATTCGGCGGCTCTGCGCTTCTGGACGTCGGCGGCGATCTCCGCCACCTTCTCGTCGGTGAGGATGTAGCGCTTCTTAAACCAGAAGAAGGCGATGATGAGGCCGATGATCGGGATGACCGCCATGGTCATGCGCAGGCCGGTCTTCTGGCTGAGGCTGACGGCGGCGGAGAAGTCCTGCACCGCGTCGGCGGCGGAGACCTCCGTGCCGCTCTGCAGGTGGGTCAGGCTCAGGCAGATGGAGGCCACCAGCGCGGCCACACCGGAGGCCAGCTTCACCACGAAGGTCTGCATGGAGAAGATGACGCTCTCGTCGCGGCGGTTGTTCTTCAGCTCGCCGTAATCGACCGTGTTGGCAAGGAACACGGTGGTGATGACCGTGAGCATGCCGTTGGCGGCGAAAATGAAGAAGGCGGGAACGAAGAGCACGAACACGCTGCTCATGTTGGTGAAGGCCAGGAGCAGCAGCACCGCGTAGCCGATGACCGCCATGGCGAGGCAGATATAGAAGATCTGCAGGCTGGTGTACTTCTTTCGCAGCAGCGGGTAGAAGAGCATCATCGAAAGCACCTGGATGGCGCCGCCGAACATGTTGAACAGCACATACGCGTTGTTCCAGCCGGTGCCGCCGAAGTCATACTTGAAGAAGTAGATGACCAGGTTGGAGGTGATGTAGATGGACATGTTGATCAGCACGATGGTGAGGGTCACGGTCATGGCCTGATCGTTCTGCACCAGGGCGCGGAACATCTCGCCCACGCCGGCGGTCTTCATCTCGGCGGTGGACTTCTCTTTGATGTTGATGCACATGAGCACCGTGAAGAGCACGAACAGCGCGGCGATGATCAGAGAGAAATACTTGAAGCCCACAATCTCGCCCGCGTTGCCCTCCACGCCGCCGAACATTTTTCCCAGCATGGGGACCACGGCCATGGTGGCGATGGTGATGATGGCGCTGCCGACGCCGGCGCAGGTACGGGCCAGGGTGGTGAGATTCTCACGCTCTTTGCCGCCCTTGGTGAAGGCCGGGATCATGCTCCAGTAGGGGATGTCCATCATGGTGTAGGTGACGCCCCAGAGGATGTAGAAGATCGCGGCATAGGCGGTGAGGCCGGCGCCGTCCAGTTTCGGGGGCGCGGCGAACATGAGGAACAGGACGATGGCGTTGGTGACCGTGCCGATCAGCAGCCAGGGGCGGAACTTGCCCCAGCGGGTCTTGGTCTTGGCCACGATGACGCCCATGATGGGGTCGTTGAACGCATCGAACACGCGGGCCGCCATGAGGATGATGCCCATGGCCACGGCGCTGACCCCCAGCAGATCCTGGAAATAGTACAGGACATAGCTGGCGGAGAGCATGTAGACCATGTCCTTCCCCACCGCGCCCAGGGCATAAGATAGTTTCGAGCGCCCGGACAGCTTGTAGTTGTCTTCCATGTTTACTTCTCCTTCTTTTTATTTGAATTTACGCTTTCTCAATAGTAAACGCGATCTGCACCGGCTCCACGCCGTCGGCAGAGAGGGTGAGCTTTGCCTCCCCCGCTTCTCCGGCGGTCTTTACATATGTGCCGCCGAAGCCGCCGCGGATCATCGCGGTTTTGGGGCCGACGATCTCGATGGGGCCATCTGCCTCCAGCTCGACGGCGCAGGCTTCGAAGGGCAGCACGTTGCCGACCTGGTCGGTCATTTGGATGCGAACCATGGCCATGTCGTAGGTGTCACCATCCACGAGTACCGTGCTGCCGGCCTTGACCTGCAGCTTCCGCTCCAGCACCGGGCCGCACTCGACGGTTTTGACCACCTTGCCGTTTTTCACAGCTTCAAACTTGAAGACCGTGGCAGCAGCGCCCCAGTTGCCGATGTATTTTCCGTAGAGCTGATAGGCGTCGTCGAAGGTCATCTTGTACCGCGCCATGAGGACGCCGGCCTTCGCCATGATGTCCGGCGGCAGCTTGCCCATGCCGAAGCGGGCGGAGTGGTTGAGCATGTCCTTGACGAATTTCGCCTGGGGTGCAGCGAAGTTCTCGCCCTCCTTGATCCGGTCGCCGATGAAGTCATCCACCTCGATGGGGCCACGGCGCAGATGCTTGTAGGGGCTGTCCTTGTGGGTGTAGCTGCGGATAAACTTGCCGTTCTGGTACATCCGCACCTCGTCGGCGTTGGTGAACAGGAAGATCCGCCCACGGTTGCTGGCCGGGTGCTCCCCAATATCCATGGTGGAGCTGACCTCCAGCACCGGCGTCTCGTCCTGCTGCACCGCGTAGACCGCCGCCGCCAGCTTGGGGTTGCGGAACATATCCATGACGCCGTGGTAGCAGATCCGGTCGCCGCTGCCGAAATCCCGGTGGGTGTTGTAGTCGAACATGCACCAGCCGAAGCTGCCGGCGATGTCCTTCTCCGCGGCGATGCTGTCCAGCACCTTGGCGTGGCGAAGGGCATGCTCCAGACGGTGCTCCTCGCTGTCGAAGGGCTTGGTGGGGAACATGTGGCCGTTGTACTCGCTGACGAAGTAGGCCTTTTTCATGTCCGAAGTGACGGCCCGCTTCGGCTCGCAGCCGTTGTTGGTGCCGTCGTGGACAAAATCGTTGTAGGTATAGACATCCTCCAGCAGGCTGCTCTTTTTGTTGCAGCGAACGCCGCCGGTGGGTCTGGTGGGATCAAACCGGTGGGCCACGGAGTTGGTCTCTTTATAGAGGGCGTCGTCGTCCTGGCTCTCGTTGATGCGCACGCCCCAGAGGATGATGCTGGGGTGGTTGCGGTACTGCCGCACCATGTCCTCCACGTTTTTGACCGCCTGGGCTTTCCAGGCCTCGCCGCCGATGTGCTGCCAGCCGGGGATCTCCGTGAAGACCAGCAGGCCCAGCTCGTCGCAGCGGTCGATGAAGTGCTGGGACTGGGGATAGTGGCTGGTGCGCACCGCGTTGAGGCCCAGCTCGTTTTTCAGAAGCTCCGCGTCCATGCGCTGGAGGCTCTTCGGCGCCGCATAGCCGATGTAGGGGTAGCTCTGGTGCCGGTTGAGGCCCATGAGCTTCAGCTTTCTGCCGTTGAGATAGAAGCCATCGGATTTGAACTCCGCGATCCGGAAGCCGAAGGTGATGTCCACCCGATCCAAAACCTTGCCCTCACCGATGCCGTTGGGGCTCTCCAAAAGCTCGGTGCGCAGGGTGTAGAGCGTGGGGCTCTTCACATCCCAGAGCTGGGCGTCCGATACCAGAAGGCTGCTGCCCCGCTGCTCGTTGTCCCGGATCATTTTAAGCTCGGTCTCTCTGGTGGCCAGCGGCGCGCCGTCCTCCTCGCCCTTGCGGTAGACGCTCTGCCGGAGGGACAGGAAATCGTGCCATTCGGTGACTCTGAGGGTGACCATATTCTCCGCCTGGCCGGCAAAGCGGGTATTGCGCACCTGCTCGGCCGTGGGCTCGGTTTTGAAGAGCTTCACCGTGCCGGGGATCCGCGGCGTGGCAAAGACGTCCGCGATGCAGGGATCGTCCAGCACCTCCAGCCACGCCTCCCGATAGAGGCCGCCGAAGGTCATATAGTCGATCACAAAGCCGAAGGGCGGAATGTCCTGATCCTCCCGGCTGTTGACTCTCACGCAGATCACCGCATCCTCGCCGGGCTTCACCGGCAGTCTGGTGCGGAAGGAAGTATAGCCGCAGTGGTGCTCGCCCACCGCCTGACCGTTCACGTAGACCGTGGCGCTGTGGCCTGCCGCGCCGATGCAGAGAACCACTTCCCGCTCGGCCCACTCCTCCGGCACATGGAGCACGCGCCGATATGCGCAGTCCATCTGATAGATGCCCTCGTCGAAATAGTGATAGGGCGTCAGTTTGCAGGTATGGGGCAGCTCCACCTGCTCAAATGCGCAGGATGCCCCGCTGGCGAAGTCCTCGGAAAAGGTCTCCGTAAACTCCCAGCCGCGGTTCAGTTCGAGCCTCTCTCGCAAGATGTTCACCTCCGGTTTTTTCATCAGTTGCTGTAATGTTATAATTATATCTTAAACGTTACCAAAAGGCAATGAAAAAATCCGGAACCGCAGCTGCGGTTCCGGATGAAAGATATGGGGTAAATTACATGAGGCCCTTTTCGCGCATGGCGTCCTTGCGGCTGAGGTCGATGCGGCCGCGGTCGTCCACGTTCATGACCTTGACCCAGGTCATATCGCCGATCTTGAGCACGTCGGCGACCTTCTCGGTGCGCTTGAACTCCAGATCCTTGATCTTCACCAGGCCGTCCTTGCCGGGAGCCAGCTCCACCCAGGCACCGAAGTCCTCGCGGATGTTGGACACCTTGCCGTAGTACAGGGCACCCACTTCGGGCTCGAAGACGATGTTCTCGATGGTGGTGCGGGCGGCACGGCAGGCCTCGATGTCCTCGGAGGCGATGAAGATGCTGCCGTCGTCCTCGATGTCGATCTTGCAGCCGGTGTCGGCGGTGATCTTCTGGATGACCTTGCCGCCGGAGCCGATGACCTCGCGGAT
>CADCQK010000245.1 GCA_902803575.1 Oscillospiraceae bacterium | reverse complement strand
TGCACTTGTCCGAGGGTCACCCCTGGCGGGCGTTACCCGTTATCCTTGCCCTGTGGAGCCCGGACTTTCCTCACGCGCAGCCTTTCGACTTGCGCCCGCGGCTGTCCGACCCGCTCGATTTGCTATTGTACGCATTTTCAGGTCATTCGTCAAGAGAAAAAACCGGAGGAAATCATCCTTCCTCCGGTTTGCTGTAGAGACAGCCGCAGTATTCCTGCCGATAGAGCCCATACTGCTTCGAGAGCTCGATGCTGCGCTTGTAGCCCTCTCGCTTCTTGAAATCCGACGGCAGGAAAGGTACGCCATATTTCTCCCCCAACGCAGCGCCGATCTTGTTTAAGCGCTCTGCATCCTTATGGGGCGAGACCGTCAATGTGGTGCAGAACCAATCAAAGCCGTGCTGCTTTGCAAGTTTTGCTGTCTGTTCCAGTCGAAGTCGGAAGCAGACTGTGCACCTTGCGCCGCCCTCCGGCTCCTGCTCCAGACCCTTGACGGCAGCGTCATAGGCTTCCCCATCGTAATTGCACTCCAGAATCTTGACCTCGGTTGGCGTGGGAAGCTGCTCGATGATCCGCCGCTGATTTTCCAGTCGGAGGTCGTATTCCTCCTTGGGCTGAATGTTGGGGTTGTAATACAGTACCGTCACCTGAAAATGCGGTGTCAGTGCCTCCAGCACGTAACTGCTGCAGGGGCCGCAGCAGCTCTGCAGCAGAAGCGTCGGCTTCTCCCCTTCCGGGATGGCAGCCACTACGGCGTCCATTTTCTTTTGATAGTTTTCTTTCATATTACCGAAAAGCAAAGCATGGAGTGTAAAGCTTTGATACTCCACACTCCACACTTCAAACTCCAAACTGAATTAAGCTTTTTTCCACTTGACGCCCTGGGGAGTGTCCTCCAGGATGATGCCCTGCGCCTTCAGCTCGTCGCGGATGCGGTCGGCCTCAGCCCAGTTCTTTTCCTTGCGGGCAGCCTGACGTGCGGCAATCTTCTCCTCAATTTCTTTGGCAAAATCGTCGTCTTCGGAAGCTGCCTCGAAGGGGATGCCCAGCACATCACAGAGCTCAACGAAAATGCTGCGGCAGCCCTCTGCCAGCGCCTTGGTGGGATCGGAGGCCGGGGAGACGGCGGAGTTGATCTCACGCACCATCTCAAAGATCACGGAAATGGCGTCGGCAGTGTTGAAGTCATCGTCCATGACGGCGTCAAACTTCTCGCGGTACTTGCCGAGACTCTCCACGAATGCGGCGTCCTCTGCGGAGATCTCGCCGTCCTTGCCGTTCTGCACGAAGAAGTCCAGATTGCTCTTGGCAGTGCGCAGACGCTCCAGCGCAGCCTTGGCCTGCATGAGAATCTCGCCGGAATAGTTCAGGGGGCTGCGGTAGTGGCTCATGAGCATGAACATACGGATGCAGTCATAGCCATAGGCGTCGGCGGCCTCACGTACGGTGAAGAAGTTGCCCAGAGACTTGGACATCTTTTTATTGTCAATGTTGATGAAGCCGTTGTGGATCCAGTAATTGACGAACTTGCAGCCGTTGGCAGCCTCGGACTGGGCGATTTCGTTCTCATGGTGCGGGAAGGTCAGGTCGCTGCCGCCGCAGTGGATATCAATGGTTTTGCCCAGATAACGGTTGGACATGGCGGAGCACTCAATGTGCCAGCCGGGACGGCCCTGGCCCCAGGGGGACTCCCAGGAGGGCTCGCCGGGCTTGGCAGCCTTCCACAGCGCGAAGTCCAGGGGATTCTCCTTGATGTCGTTGACGTCGATGCGGGCGCCGGACTGGAGATCCTCAATGGGCTGGTGGCTGAGCTTGCCGTAATCCTTGAACTTCAGGGTGCGGTAATAGACATCGCCCTGCACCTCATAGGCGTAACCCTTTTCGATCAGCGTCTCAATGATCTCAATGATCTGCTGGATGTTTTCAGTGGCTTTCGGATGCACTGTTGCGGCGCGGACGCCGAGGGCCTGCGCGTCGACAAAGTATTCCTCAATGTACTTCTTCGCCACTTCCTCAGAGGTGATGCCCTCCTCATTGGCACGATTGATGATCTTGTCATCCACATCGGTAAAGTTCTGCACGAAGGTCACGTCATAGCCACGGTACTCCAGATAGCGGCGCAGCACGTCGAACATGATGATAGGACGCGCGTTGCCCACATGGATGTAGTTATACACCGTGGGGCCGCAGGCGTACATGCGGACCTTGCCTTCCTCAATGGGAACGAACTCTTCCTTCTGCATGGTCATGTCGTTATAAAATCTCATGGAAATAACCTCCAAATAAAAATACAAACAAAAACGCCTCTCACGCACATGGCATGAGAGGCGATGCATACAATCGCGGTTCCACTCTCGTTTTTCACTCGTGGATGCCTTAACGCGGCACAGACGGCGGAGCATTTCCTCCCCACAGCTCCGGGGCGCACTTCCGCTTGCAGCCGGCGGTTTCCTCACAGCAAACAGAAACCTCTCTGAGCCGGCGGGACGAAGCGTACTCTTCCCTTTCACAGCAAGTGATATTTTATCACAGGAATCAGGTGCTGTCAATCAATCTTTCGAAGCAAACTCCATGGTTTCCGGATTTCTGAGCCGCTGGTGCTTATAGATCGGCACATCGTACTTCGCGCCCAGCGCACGGACCAGATCCTTGTAGCAGCCCTTCATCTTGTCGTGGAACACGATGGCCTCGATGCCGCCCTCAATGGAATCCACGCACCTGGAGGCCCGCTCCACGCCGGTCTCGTTTTCGTACTCTCCTGCCACCAGCCACTGGTTGGCGAGACAATGGGTGACGCCGAAGGCCTCGTCCCCCCAGCTTTTCAGGGCCGCTTCCGCCCAGTTGGGCTCAAAGTGGACACCGCCGACACAGAGCAGATTGTGGACCTTTTTGCCGTCATCGTCAAACACATGGGTCAGAGTTCTGGCAAGAGCGAGACAGGCGGTGTCGTCGTTCCAGCTCTGAGGTGCGCTGCCCACCTCAATATCCACCATAGGCACCGGGAACTGCAGCAGCAGATTCGGATCCCCGTGACCGTCGTGGACGCCGGACCAGTGGGTCGCCTCGGTGACCACATGGTACTGCTCCAATCCCAGCTCAACACGGTTACGCTCAAAAGCCATCAGAAGGTTGCGCATGAATCTGGGATTTGCCTTTCCATAGCAGCCGGAGGCCATGTCGCCCAGAGAGTGCACCGTCAGCACATCGTCTGGTGCGTTGCCGCCCTCGTGCCAGGTGACCATGCCGGACATATCCGCGTCCTGGAAGTGGGCCTGCATCTCCGGAAGGAATCTGGGATAATCCAGGCAAAGCGCAATGTCCGTGGGAACAAAATAATATTCGTGAGTCCCGTCGGTATAGCGCTTCACATCTTCCCCGCAGAAGGTGAAGCCGGCGCTCTCGTTTAAGATGCCCTCGGCGGCCAGATGGTCCCAGACGCGAAAAGACACATGACCCCAGTTGTGGTTGTTGCAGATGAAGTAGACAGCTTTCATGTATTTGGCTCCTTATTTGTGATATTCCAGTTGATAGAGATCCGTGCGGCGGTTCTTCAGGATCGGGATCTGATCTTTGATACGATCAGCGTACTCCAGATCCAGCTCCTGCACCAGCAGACCTGGCTTCTCTTCCAGACTCCCCAGCACATTACCCCAGGGATCACAGATCATGGAATGGCCCCAGGATGTGTAGGAGGCTGCGGAATCTCTTGCCGGGGCGCAGCCAGCGGTAAAGCACTGGTTGTCCACCGCGCGCATCCGGAAGCTCAGCTCCCAGTGGGCCGGCCCGGTGGTCATATTGAATGCACCCGGCACCAGAATCAGCTTTGCCCCTTCCAGAGACAGGATCCGAAACAGCTCCGCAAAACGGATATCGAAACAAATGGCGACGCCGATCTTTCCAAAGGGCGTATCGAAAACCGTCCAGGAATCTCCGGGGGTGAAGGTGTCGCTCTCCATGAAGCGGACCCCTCCAGGAACGTCAATATCGAACAGATGCGTCTTGCGGTGCCTAGCTACCTGCTCTCCCTCCGGCGAAAAGACAAAGCAGGTGTTGTAAAGGTGATCCCCATCCCGTTCCGGGACGCTGCCGCCTACCAGCCAGATATGATGCTGTTTTGCCGTATCCCGGAGGATCTGCCAGGTGGCGCCGCCCTTCGGCTCGGCATAGGAAACAAAAGCGGTATTTTCGTATGGGCAGGGCCACATCTCCGGCAAACAGACCAACTCACAGCCTTGCTCTGCCGCTTCTGCCACCATGGATACCATGGCCTTGTGGTTCTGCTCCAATGACTCGGTGACCGGAAGCTGACACAGTCCCAGCTTCATCCTGACCGCTCCTTTCATTTCTTTAATTTGGTAAATATTTTAGCACAGAACAGCCCTTTTGACAAGAAAAAGCCTCTGAATATAAAAAAATGAAAACCATTCCATCAGAATTCATGGTTCATTGCACAAATGTTCACAATATAGTACCTTGCATTTCCAATCCAATTGGTGTAAATTATACAGAGTGAGGCATGCAACACCTCAAATGACAACAACAGGAGGATTTCCAATGGCAGTCATTGATTTAACCCGGTACGGCATTACCGATACCACCGAAATCGTCTACAATCCCTCTTATGAGTTCCTCTATGAGGAAGAAATGAAGCCTGAGCTGACCGGTTTTGACAAGGGCCAGGTCAGTGAGCTGGGCGCCGTGAACGTCATGACCGGTATCTATACCGGCCGTTCCCCCAAGGACAAATTCATTGTCATGGACGAGAACTCCAAGGACACC
>CADCQK010000244.1 GCA_902803575.1 Oscillospiraceae bacterium | reverse complement strand
GCGTCGCAGCCGCCGTCGCGGTAGCACTTGAGCATCTCGGCGCAGACAGCGTCGTTGAGCTCGCTGCGGACAGCGCCGCCGAAGTTCATCTGCACGCCGCCGGCGGGGGTGGAGATGCAGTGGCCGGGCTCAGGCAGTCTGGTGCCCAGGACGCCGGAACCGATGACGCAGCGCTCTTTCGGGAAGACCTTGAACAGGTTGTCGTCGTTGCCCAGACCGTTGATCAGGGAGCAGGCGACGGTGTTGTCACCAACCACAGGCAGGGAGTCCTGGATGGCCTGGGGCAGCTGGGTGGCCTTGGTCATGTAGATGATGCAGTCGACCTTGCCCTCAGCCTCAGCAGCAGCCTCGGCGCTGGTGTAGGTGCGGAAACCGGTCAGAACCTTCTCATAATCATGATAGGTGCCGTTCTCCTCCTGGTGGATGGTGAAGAGCATGCCTTCCTCGGCAACCTTCTTCATGTGGGCCTCGTAGCGGTCGATGAGGATGATGTCCGCGCCGCCGTTGCGCAGGTAGGAAGCGAACACGCTGCCGGCCGCGCCGGAGCCATACATTGCGAATTTCATGATGAATCTACTCCTTTGTATCAATTTGGGTCTAATGGCCCATAATTAACAGATTTATTTGACCGTGTTGGTCAGCTCGCCGATGCCCTCGATGACGCAGGACACCGTGTCGCCGGGGTGCATCCACTTCGGCGGGTTGAAGCCCATGCCCACGCCCGCGGGAGTGCCCATAGAGATGATGGTGCCGGGCAGCAAGGTCATGCCCTGGCTCAGCTCGCTGATGCAGTGCTGCACGTTGAAGATCAGCAGATCGATGGTGCTGTTCTGCCGCAGCTCCCCGTTGACGAAGCTCTGGATCTTCGCCTTGCTGTTGATGTCAAACTCGTCCGGCGTAACGATCCAGGGGCCGATGGGGGTGAAGCCGTCCAGACTCTTGCCGAAGTACCACTGGCTGTGGACGGTCTGGATGGTTCTGGCGCTGACGTCATTTAATATGGTATAGCCGAAGACATAGTCCAGCGCTTCGGCCTCGGAGACCTTGCAGGCTTCCTTCCCGATGACCACTGCCAGCTCCGCTTCGTAGTCCAGATCGGGGACGATGTCGCTGTGGCTGTCGATGGCGCCGCCGGGAGCGACGGACTCATTCACACGTTTGGAGAAATAGATGGCGGCCTTCGGCACGTTGTCGCTCTTTCCGGTGACGGAGTCGGACTCCGCCGCGTGGTCGTAGTAGTTGATGCCGAGGCAGATCACGTCCTGTGCCGGATGCGGGATCGGGGCCAAAAGCTCCACGTCAGACAGCGGCAGCACCCTGTCGCCGGGGATAATATCCATGCAGTCAAAAAGTGCATGCATATCCACACAGCCAGGGATCGGAGCCACGGTTTTTGCCTCCGCGTCCACGACGCCGACGCAGATCTCGCCCTGATACCGGATGGTTGCCAGCTTCATACAGTACCCCTCCGAAGTATAAGAAAAAAACGCAAAATATACAATATTTAGTATATTACCCAAATAATTGTGTTTCCTTTTTGGTCCAATAAGTATCTTAGCACGATTTTCACCCTCTGACAAGCTCTTTTTCCCAGATGTGCATAAGAAATCACAATGATTCTGGTTTGCCATTTTTTACACTGTATTTTTATACAAATAATTTGCGACGTTCTGTTGATTTTGCTGAATTTCAGAAAAATCGTTTCATATGTCACAGGCAGGAGTTGACTTTTGCTCCCCGGTGATTTATAAATGAATCATCGTAAGGTGTTAACATATTGTTCATATTTTAACACATTACCGAATACCATTCGCCTTTGGAATACAAGGAGAGACTTCCGACGGCGAAAATCTATGAGAGAGGACTTTACAAATGAACAAAAAACTGACCAGTTCATGGGCAATCGCCTTCACGGTTGCCTCCGTTTGGTTCGGCACCCACGTGGGCGGCGGCTTTGCCTCCGGTAACCAGGTCATTGGTTACTTTGCCCAGTTCGGCAGCATGGGCTCCCTGCTGTTCCCGCTGATCTCCATGGGTCTGCTGGCTATCGTCATGGCCATCATCCTGAAGTTTGCCCGTCTGAACGGCTTTGACAACTACAAGGACACTTTCGCTGCCCTGTATCCCACCCCGAAGATGGAGTTCCTGTTTGAGATCTTCTACATCGTCATCATTCTGGCCGCTGTCGCCGCCGCCGTCGCCGGCGCCGGTGAGGTT
>CADCQK010000243.1 GCA_902803575.1 Oscillospiraceae bacterium | reverse complement strand
GGGACCTGTGCCCCGCCGCGTCGAATGTACTGCCGGATCAACGGCGGGGCACAGGTCCCCGCCCTACGGTGTTATTTATTAATACCCCGATAAACTGTATTTTCCCTCTTTACGAATCGGATTTCATTCGGTATAATACATTTGATTTCTAGAAAGAGAGGCGAATGCACATGAACACTTCCAACGTCCGCCCGGAGAACATGGAGCGGATCACCACCGAAGCCCTGGCCAACGCATTCATCGAAGAACAGGTCGCCGCCCTGCGCGCGCAGATCGGAGACGGAAACGTGCTGCTGGCCCTGTCCGGCGGCGTGGACTCCTCCGTGGTGGCTGCCCTGCTGATCAAAGCCGTGGGCAAGCAGCTCACCTGCATCCACGTGAACCACGGTCTCATGCGCAAGGGCGAGAGCCAGCAGGTCATCGATGTGTTCCAGAACCAGTTGGGCGCAAATCTGATCTACATCGACGCCACCGACCGCTTCCTGGACAAGCTGGCCGGCGTCTCCGACCCCGAGACCAAGCGGAAGATCATCGGCGCAGAGTTTATCAATGTGTTCGACGAGGAGGCCGCCAAGCTCTCCGACATTCGCTTTTTGGGACAGGGCACCATCTATCCCGACATCCTGGAATCCGACGGCGTCAAGGCCCACCACAACGTGGGCGGTCTGCCGGAGGATGTGAAGCTGGAGCTGGTGGAGCCCGTGAAGCTGCTGTTCAAAGACGAGGTCCGCGTGGTTGGCAAGGCCCTGGGTCTGCCGGACAGCATGGTCTATCGTCAGCCCTTCCCCGGCCCCGGTCTCGGCGTCCGATGCGTCGGCGCCATCACCAGAGACCGTCTGGAGGCCGTCCGCGAGTCTGACGCCATTCTCAGAGAAGAGTTCGACAAGGCCGGTCTCGCCGGCAAGGTCTGGCAGTACTTCACCGTGGTGCCGGACTTCACCTCCACCGGCATCACCGACGGCAAGCGCACCGACGCCTGGCCCGTGATCATCCGCGCCGTGAACACCCGCGACGCCATGTCCGCCACTGTGGAGCATCCCGACTGGGCCTTGCTGGACAAGATCACCGACCGCATCACCCACGAGGTCAAGGGCGTCAACCGCGTCCTCTATGACTGCACGCCCAAGCCCACCGCCACCATCGAGTACGAATAATGATTCCACGAAGCGAGCCCGGAGACGGGCTCGCTTTTTGTTGCGCCGGCTCCCCTTCTGTGATAGGATAAAGCGGAAAGGAGGCCGTCCAATGCGCTACGACAACGTCACCGAGGCTGTTTTTATGAGACGGCCAAATCGTTTCATTGCTGAGGTAGAGATCAACGGAAAAACCGAGACCGTCCACGTGAAGAACACCGGCCGCTGCCGGGAGCTGCTGGTTCCGGGCGCAAGGGTCTGGCTCACCGAATCGAAGAATCCCGCAAGAAAGACGAAGTATGATCTGATCGCGGTGCGAAAGGGCGAAATGCTGGTGAATCTCGACTCCCAGATCCCCAACAGCGCTGCTGCGGAGTGGATCCAAAGCAGCGGGCTGGTTCCGGATCTGACACAGCTTCGCAGAGAGATGAAATACGGCGACTCCCGGTTCGATCTCTATCTGGAACACGGCGGAAAGCGCGCTTTCGTCGAGGTGAAGGGCGTGACGCTGGAGCAGGACGGCGTTGCCCGATTCCCCGACGCCCCCACGGAGCGCGGCGTGAAGCACGTGGAGGAGCTGATCCGCTGTCTCGGCGACGGCTATGAGGCTTATCTCCTCTTCGTAATCCAGATGCAGGGCGTCCATCGCTTCGAACCGAACTGGGCCACCCACCCGGAATTCGGAGAAGCGCTGCAAAAGGCCCACGCCGCCGGGGTGAAGCTGCTTGCCTATGACTGCGACGTGAGCCCCGACTCCATCCAGATCCGAAACCCGGTTCCCATTCGGTTGGATAGTTAACATAATAATATTATGTTAATCAAACAAGATAAGAAACACCCTCCGGAAGCCCGGAGGGTGTTTTTATGGGTTTGCGGCTCAGTAATTCTCGGCGTTGACCTCGAAATAGGCCTGGGGGTGGGCGCAGACGGGACAGATCTCCGGCGCCTCGGTGCCGACCACGATGTGGCCGCAGTTGCGGCATTCCCAGATCTTGACCTCGCTCTTTTTGAAGACCTCCTGGGCCTC
>CADCQK010000242.1 GCA_902803575.1 Oscillospiraceae bacterium | reverse complement strand
TGGGCGGGGGTGACGTCCTTGGAGCTCAGACCATAGCGGCCGCCCAGGATCTTCGCGCTGCGGCCGGCCTCCATGAAGGCGGAGCAGACGTCCAGATACAGCGGCGCGCCGACGGCGCCGGGCTCCTTGGTGCGGTCCAGAACGGAGACGTACTTCACGGTATCGGGAACCACAGCCATCAGGTGCTTCACGCTGAAGGGGCGGTACAGGTGGACCTGCACGGCGCCGACCTTCTCGCCGCGCTCGTTGAGGTAGGCAACGACCTCCTGCAGGTTGTCGCAGACGGAGCCCATCGCGATGATGATGCGCTCGGCGTCGGGCGCGCCGTAGTAGTTGAACAGCTTGTAGTTGCGGCCGGTGAGGGCGTTGATCTTGTTCATCTGGGCCTCAACGACCTCGGGGAAGGCGTTGTACACCGGGTTGCAGGCCTCGCGGTGCTGGAAGAAGGTGTCGTCATTCTCACCGGTGTGGCGGATGGTGGGATGCTCGGGGTTCAGGGCGCGAGCGCGGAAACGCTCCACAGCATCCCAGTCCACCAGTTCCTTCAGATCGTCATAGTCGAGAACTTCGATCTTCTGGATCTCGTGGCTGGTGCGGAAGCCGTCGAAGAAGTGCTGCACGGGCACGCGGCCGGAGATGGCGCTCAGGTGAGCGACGGCGGCCAGATCCATACATTCCTGCACGCTGGAGGAGGCCAGCTGGGCCCAGCCGGTCTGACGACATGCCATGACGTCCTGGTGGTCACCGAAGATGGAGACGCAGTCCGTGCCGACGGTACGGGCGGCCACATGCATGACACCGGGCAGCAGCAGACCGGCGATGCGGTACATCGGAGGGATCATGAGCATCAGGCCCTGAGAGGACGTGTAGGTGGCGGCCAGGGAGCCGGCCTCCAGCGCGCCCTGCATGGCGCCGCAGGCTGCGAACTCTGCCTGCATCTCCATGAGCTTGACCGGGCGACCGAAGATGTTTTTCTTCCCGTGAGCGGACCACTGGTCGGTGTGGTCGGCCATGGGGCTCGACGGGGTGATCGGATAAATTGTGGAGACTTCCGTGAAGGCATAGGCCGCGTAAGAGGCAGCCTCGTTGCCGTCCATGGACTTGAAAACTTTGTTCTTCGCCATAGCAAGAACCTCCTAAAAAGATTTGAAAAAAGCGCAAAATCTGTGTGCGGAACGCACACACTCTCTGATAAGATTTTAGCACAATTTTGTAAATAATGTCCAACTTTAAGGAATGGGAAATGCTTTCAGATTAGATTCATTTTTTAAAAGTAAAAAACCCGCAAAAAACTTCGAAAATCGTTTTTTGCGGGTTGAATTGCAACAAAAACCTACTGATTTACTTCTTCTCGTTGAGCCTGGAAATGGAGCGGTAATTCAGGCAGTTTGCCTCGCAGAAATCCACGTGCTCGTCCATGACCTGCCTCGCCAGCTGGGGGAAGCCCATGCGGATGGCGTTGATAATGGCGTCGTGCTGGGAGCAGATGCGCAGCAGGTCGTCCCTTTTTTTCGCGGCGGCCAGATACTCGCAGGTGCGCACCGAGAGGTAGTTGAGCTTCTTGTCGATGGAGTGATACATCTCGCTCAAGTACTTGTTCTGGGCGGCGTTCACGATCTCCACGTGCAGCGCCCGGTCGGAGGCGGCGTCCAGCCATCCGGCCCTGCCCACCACATACTCATGCATGGCGGAGCGGAACCCGGCGGCGTGGCGTTCCAGCTGCTCGATGTCCACACGCCAGTTCTTTTCTGCACAGATATAGGCCGCAATGCCGTCGATCGCCTTGCGCGCCATGAAAAGCTCCGCGATGTCGGTGTCGTCGATGTCGAAGACGTGGTAGCTTTTGTATTTCTTTCCGTCCACCACCTGCTCCACCACGAGACCCCGGCTGCTGAGCCGCTCGATGGCCTCGCGCACCGGGGTTCCGGAGATACCCAGCTGCTCGGCGATGGTGTTGATCTTCAGCTTGCTGCCGGCCTCCAGACGGGAGGAGAGGATGGCCTCCTCCAGAATGTCATAGACCGCGTCGCTGATACGGACGAAGGGATTGTCCTGCTGGATCTGCTGGAGTCTTGCGGGACTCAGGGTCAGCAGATCGGGTTCCTTGTGCTCGTTCATGGGAAAACCTCTCATCTGTAAAATACTGTGACACCATTATACAAAAAAATCATTTTTGCGTCAACTGGCGAAATTTACATGGAAACAAATCGAATTTGGTGCAGAGAATACAGATAAATCGATTTTTAAAGGAGAATTTCGCATGAAGGCTGTGATCTTGGCCGGGGGAGAGGGAAAACGTCTGAAGAGCGTCACCGGCCAGCTGCCGAAGCCCATGGTGCCGCTGATCGGCATCCCGGTGCTGGAGCGGATCGTGAACCATCTGAAGCGGCAGGGCTTCACGGAGCTCTGCTGCGCGCTGTGCTACCGGCCAGAGGTGATCCGGGACTACTTCGGGGACGGCTCGAAATTCGGCGTCCATTTGGAGTATCGGGAGCAGTCTGAGCCCATCGGCACCGCCGGCAGCGTGCTTCAGTGCAGAGACTTCTACGGAGATGAGGATTTCCTCGTGATGAGCGGCGACGCCGTGACGGACTTCGACCTCGCCGGGCTCATGGAGCGCCACAAAAGCGGAAACGCCGCCGCCACCATCGCCCTGTATCCCAATGCAGAGCCGCTGCAGTACGGTCTGGTGCTGCTGGATCGGGAGAGCCGGGTGCGGCACTTCGTGGAGAAGCCGGACTGGCCCCAGGTGGTGACGAATCTGGTGAGCACCGGGATCTATGTGCTGTCTCCCAAGGCGATGCGCTATGTTCCGGAAGGGGAGACCTTCGACTTCGCCAAGAACCTTTTCCCCATGCTGCTCACCGGAGGCGAGAAGATCCTCGGCGTCCCCATGGAGGGCTACTGGTGCGACATCGGCACCCCGCGGTCGTACTATCAATGCTGCCTGGACGTGCTGGACGGCAAGGTGGGGGATTCTCCGGAGAAAGAGCCGGAGCAGCCGCTCCCCGCCTCGGACAACTGCGTCACCGTGCCATGCAGAGATCGGGCGAGACTCATGCGCGCCGCCTCGGAGGCCTTTCTGGAGCTGGGCGCCGACTTCACCGACGGGCTCCACTTTCAGGACGGCAGCTGGGACGTCCGCATTCGCCCGGAACCGGGGGAGAGCAGCCTCCGCATCGAGACCGACCACCCCGAAGCCGAGCAGAGCACCAAACGGCTCCTGGAGCTGATGGAAGAGAAGGAATGCTGAAACAGTGTGAAGTGTGGAGTTGAAATGAGAGTTCACATTCCGGTGAGAAATTGGAGTTTAGCGGGGTGTTAATATAGAACACCGTAGGGCGGGGACCTGTGCCCCGCCGTTGGTTCAACGTCATTCTGTGGCGGCGGGGCACAGGTCCCCGCCCTACACAAAGAGAGCGATAAACTAAAATTTGAACC
>CADCQK010000241.1 GCA_902803575.1 Oscillospiraceae bacterium | reverse complement strand
TCGTGGATGATGGCGTCGAGGATCGCCTCGTCGCCGGCGTTGCCGAAGCCGTAGGCGCCGCAGATGACCACGCCGTCCTTCTTGCCCTTTCGGTGCTCCTCGGCACGGAAGACCTGGTCGTAGATCTCCATCTGCCGGTCGCCGGTGGCCTCCTCGGAAAAGTCGTCCCGGCCCTTTTGATAGAGGGCGTCGCCCATGGCCTTCCGATAGTCGGGGTCCGAGGCGTAGCGAACCATGGCGGCGGCCAGACCCTCGGTGTCGCCGGGCTCGATCAGAATGCCGGTGACGTTGTTTTCGATGATGGCGGGCACGCCGCCCACGTTGGTGGCCACGGTGGCCAGATGGGCTCTCGCACCCTCGGGCAGCGCGTAGGGGAAGCCCTCAGAGAGGGAGGAGAGGGCGTTGATGTCCAGCGCGCCGTAGAAGGCGTCCAGCTCCGACACCCAGCCCAGGAAGCAGACATACTCCCGGAGTCCCAGCTCGTCGGTGAGACTCTCCAGCTCCTTTCGCTGCTGTCCCTCGCCGGCGATGGCCAGCCGCAGCTGGGGGCAGGTCTCCCGCGCCAGCTTCAGCGCCCGCAGCAGCGTTGGGATGTCCTTCACCGGATCCAGACGGGCCGCGATGCCCACGACCACGTCCCCGTCGGTGACCTTGAAGTTGTACTGGCTGAAATAGGCCGCCCGGTCGGTTTTTGCCACCGTGTGGCTGAAATCCAAGCCGTTGTAGATGGTGTAGAGGACGTTGGGCTTGAAGCCCCGGTTGATAAGCCGGGCTCGCAGGGTCTCCGACACGCAGACTTTGTAATCCAGCCTTCTGAGAGCCAGCCGGTTCGCCATGCCGAAGGTGGCGGCGGCGAAGGGTCTGTGGAGATAGTCCAGCCGGTAGTCGCTGTGGACGGTGGTGATCACCGGGATGCGCAGCCGCGGCTTTAAGAGCATGCCCATGAGATTGGCTTTGGCGCCGTGGCAGTGCACCACGTCATATTCGCCGGAGCGGATCATGCGCAGCAGCGGCCGGATGCTGCCGAAAAATCCCTTTTTCAGCACCGTGGTGGGGATGCCCAGGGCCTCGGCGCCCTCGGCAAAGGGACCGCCGACGAAGCAGACCAGCTGCACGCCGACGCCTCTGCGGCACAGACAGCTCAGAAGGGAATAGATATGGGTGCGCGCGCCGCCGGTGTCGCCGCCGCTGATGAGATGGATGACTTTCATGGATGCCTCCGGAACAAACGTTGCGTTTGCGTTTAGATTGTGTTATTTTACTATTGTACTATTTTCGACGAACAGGGTCAAGCGTTTGGCGGGAAAGCCGACGCAGAATTTTCGGAGGCACACATGGCAACTACGATCTATCTGATCCGCCACGCGGAGGCGGAGGGGAACCTGTACCGCCGCATCCAGGGCCATTGGGACGGGCGCATCACCCCCCGGGGCCGCGCCCAGATCGAGGCGCTGGCAGAGCGGTTTCGGGATGTGCCGATCCAGGCGCTCTACTCCAGCGATCTCCAGCGCACCATCGACACCGCCGGCGCGATTTTGAAATATCACGATCTGGAGCTGAAGACCACCCCGCAGCTGCGGGAGGTGAAGCTGGGCGTCTGGGAGGGCCGCCCCTGGGGAGACGTGGAGTATGAGATGCCGGAGCAGATGTACTGCTTCAACCACGACCCTGACCGCTGGAACATCCCGGATTGTGAGCCCTTTCCCGAGGCCCAGAAGCGGATGAAGATCGCCCTGGCGCAGCTCTCCCGCCGCCACGACGGAGAGACCATCGCCGTGGTGAGTCACGGCATGGCGATCCGGGGCTATCTGGCAGCGCTGCTGGGGGTCCAGAGCGCCAACATCGACGGGCTGCCCCACGGGGACAACACAGCCGTCTCCTGCATCCGGTATGAATACGGCGAGCCCCAGGTGCTGTTTTATAACGACGCCAGCCACCTGCCGCCGGAGCTGAGCACCTTCGGCCGCCAGACCTGGTGGAAAAACCAGGGCGTGGACATGGGGAACCTCCGGTTCGAGCCGGTGCAGTTTCCGGAGGATTCGGCCCTCTATGACCGCTGCTACGCCGACGCCTGGGCCACCGCCCACGGCTCCACCCGCGGCTATACCGCAAGGTATTACCTCCGCAGCGCCAGGACCCACGCGAGAACCCCCAATGCGGTGATGAAGCTGCTCAGCGGCGACCAGGTGGTGGGTCTCATCGACATCGATCCCAACCACGCCGCCGAGGAGGGCTGCGGCTGGATCAGCTTTTTCTATCTCATGCCCGCCAGCAGAGGCCAGGGCTGGGGCGCCCAGCTGCTGGGCCACGCCCTCTGGTTCTGCGAGACCCACGGAAGAAAAGCGCTCCGGCTCCACGTGGCGGAGGACAATACCCACGCCAGAGGCTTCTATGAGCACTTCGGCTTCCGGGAGATCGGCCGCACCCAGGGAGTGCGCGGCACGCTGCTTTTGATGGAAAAGCCCGTGGAGAGCCGGGGGAGACTGGCATGAACGTCCTCCTTTACGCTCTTCTCGGGGTGAATCTGCTGCTGTTCGTGCTCATGGGTGTGGACAAGCACAAGGCCAAAACCGGCGCCATGCGTATCCCGGAGGCCACGCTGTTTTTCTTCGCCGTGCTGGGCGGCAGCGTCGGCGGCATTCTGGGGATGCTGGCCTTTCATCACAAGACCCGGCACAAGCTGTTTTCTGTCGGTTTCCCGCTGATCCTGATTCTGGAGGCAGCCGGGGCCGCCTATCTGATTTTGAGGTGATACCATGAATCCGATGATCCTTTGTTACAACATCCAGCCGGAGAAGCTGGGGCGCATGCGGGTGCTGTGCCTTCGTCTCGGCATCCGGGTCCGGGTGGCACAGCCTGAAGAGTTCGCTTTCCCCATCGGCGTGCTGGCAGGCGCAATGGACGCTCCGAAGAGCTTGGAGCCCGCAGAGCCCTTCGACGACGAGATGCTGGTCATGGCCCACTTTCAGCCCGGGATGCTGGATGCCTTCCTCGAGGGCTTCCGCCAGAGCCGCATCCCCACTGTGGCGCTCAAGGCCATGCTCACCCAGACCAACGCCGCCTGGCCCGCCCACCGGCTCCACCAGGCCATCTCTGAGGAGCACGCCCAGATGCAGGCCCTCCGGAAAAAGAAATAAGAATTCACGCCGTGGGGGTTCCTGCGGCGTGATTTTTTCTTTGCACAGGCGTTTCCCTGTGCTATAATGGCAGAAAACGTTATTTTTTGGAGGGGCGGCCCGTGAAGAAACTGGCTGATTTTCTGGTGGACAAGCGCCTGATCGTGCTGGCGGTGATGCTGCTGGTGACGATCGTCTGCGGCATTCTGTGGCCCATGGTGGAGACCAACACCGACATGTCCCGCTATCTCTCAAAGCGCTCTCCCATGCGGGAGGGCATTTCGGTGCAGGAGCAGGCCTTCCCGGATTCCGAGGAGGTGGCGGCCTACCGCTTCGCCTTTGCGAATCTGGCGGACTACGATGTGCCCTCGGTGATCCAGGCCATCCAGAGCCACGTCTATGTGGCCAATGTGGAGTACGAGGCCGACGATCCCCACTACAACAAGGACGGCATGAAGCTCATGGTGGTCACCACGAAGTACGGCTACGACGATGAGCGCTCTCAGGTGGTGAAAAACGTCTTTCAGCGGGATCTGAGCGGCTACGACCTCACCATCCGCTCCAACGAGACCCAGAAAACCGACGTCCCCTTCGGCCTTTTGTGCATCGGCGTGGCCATGGTGGTGGCGGTGCTGGTGATCATGAGTCAGTCCTGGTTCGAGCCGGTGCTGTTTCTGGCAACCGTCGGCATTGCGGTGCTGATCAACCTCGGCACGAACCTGATCCTCGGCTACATCTCCGACATCACGGTCTCCATCGGCCCGGTGCTGCAGCTGGTGCTGAGCATGGACTATTCCATCATCCTCATGAACCGCTACCGGGAGGAAAAGCAGCATTACGCGGACAAAAAGGATGCCATGAAGGCGGCGCTGGCGGGGTCCTTCTCCTCCATCGCCTCCAGCTCTCTCACCACAGTGGTAGGCCTGCTGGCGCTGGTGTTCATGACCTACAAGATCGGCATGGAGCTGGGCATTGTCCTGGCCAAGGGCGTGTTCATCAGCATGATCTGCGTCTTCACGATCCTGCCCTCGCTGATCCTCTGGGGCGATAAACTTGTAGAAAAGACCCCGAAAAAGACCATCCCGCTGCCCACCGACGGCCTCGCCAGAATGAGCGACCGGGGCCGGAAGGTGATCCCCATCGTGTTCGTGGTGCTCTTCGTGGGCTTCGCCATCTGGCGCACCTTCACGCCCATCATCTTCACCGAGTGCCTCACCGACGATCTCAGCGCCACCTTCCCTGCGGACAACACCGTGGTGCTTTTGTATGAAAACTCCGACGAGGACGCCATCGGCCCGCTGGTGCAGGAGCTGGAGGCGGATGAGAACGTCCGCGCGGTCTCCTGCTACCAGACCAGCTTCGGAAAGCAGCTGAACAGGGCGCAGATGGCCGAGGCCGTCTCCCGCATGGGCGGCGGCATGAGCCTCCCGGAGAACGCCCTTCAGACCCTCTTCGACGTTGCGGGGACGGAGACCGTTTCCTTCGAGCAGGCGATCAATCTCCTGACCACCGATCCGCGGCTCTCCAGCGTGCTCGGCTCTGAGACCATGGCGCAGCGCGTGCAGGAGATGTTCAACGAGGCGGCGGGCCAGATGCGGGGCGAGCAGTATTCCCGCCTGGTGATCTACACCCTCTATCCCGAGGACTCCGCGGAGACCACAGAGTTTATGGACAAACTCTACGCCCACAAGGAGAACGACTTCGCGGGCAAGACCTGGCTCATCGGCACCTCCGCCATGGTGCACGAGATGGCCTCCACCTTCCAGAGAGAGTTCCTCACGGTCTCCATCATCACGGCGCTGGCGATCTTCATCGTGGTGCTGCTGACCTTCCGGAACGTGGTGATCCCGCTGATCCTGGTGCTGCTGGTGCAGTGCGGAGTCTACATGGCCATCACCGCCATGGGCTGGCAGGGCTATGACGTCTACTATCTGGCGCTTTTGGTGGTACAGGGCATTTTGATGGGCGCCACCATCGACTACGCCATCGTGTTTTCCAACACCTATCGAACCTTAAGAGAGACCCACGGCCGGGCGGAATCCCTGCGGCTGGCCTATCGCGGCAGCATCCATACCATCATGACCTCCAGCCTGATCCTCATTGTGGTCACGGCGATCCTCGGCGCCTTCTGCCCCACCCAGAGCATCGCCCAGGTCTGCACCTCCATCGCACTGGGCACCACCAGCGCCGTGGTGCTGATCCTCCTGATCCTCCCCGGATTGCTGGCGTTTTGTGATCGCTTCGTGGTGAAAAAGGGCAGCGCCCCGGCAGAAGAAGGGAGCAGCTTATGATCCGACCCATCAACAAAGACCGGTTTTTCCTCGCGCAGAAGTCCGCCCCTGCTACGGCTGCGGATCTGGGCGTGGCGCAGGATCTGATGGATACCCTGAAAGCCCACCGGGAGACCTGCGTGGGTATGGCGGCCAACATGATCGGCGTCGCGAAGCGGATCATCGCCTTCGTGGACGGCGACGAATACCGCCTCATGCTGAACCCGGAGCTGGTGCAGCAGTCCGGCCCCTTCGAGGCGGAGGAGGGCTGCCTCTCCCTCACGGGCACCCGGAAAACCACCAGATACCAGCGCATCCGCGTCCGCTATCAAAATGAGCAGATGCAGTACAGGCAGAAGAATTTCTCCGGCTGGACGGCCCAGATCATCCAGCACGAGATCGACCATTGCAATGGCATTGTGATATGATACCGGAATTCAAATTTACCATTCGAAAAAAGCAGGACCTTGTGGACGCGGTGGAGCGCTTCGGCATCGTGCCGCTGTTTGCCAATCACGTGCAGGGGTTCTCCGTGGCGGAGCATGTGGATCCCCGGGTCTGGTTCACCGAGGCGGAGGGCGTCTGGGAGTGGAAAGGCCCCGTCATCCGGGAGACCGGCTGCGCCTATGGGAAGTTTTTTGAGAAAAAGGCCTGCTTCGTCAGCAGGGAAGTGTTCCTCGACCTCGCCAATTACCGCAGAAACGGCTATGACTTCGACTCCAGGTTCGACGAGGGTCTCGCCAGAAGGGCCGATCGGGAGCTCTACGATCTGGTGGAGAAAAACGGCCCTGTCCTCTCCAAAAAGCTCAAGGGGCTCGGCTATTACGGCAAAGACGGCCGCAAGGATTTTGACCCCTGTATGCTCCGATTGCAGGAGCAGTGCTATGTGGTGATCAGCGATTTTGTCTATGAGCTGGACAAACACGGCAAGCCCTACGGCTGGGGCGTCGCGGAATACGCCACCGCCGAGCAGCACCTGGGCCCGGAGTTTCGAAAGCAGGTCTACCGCTGCGACCCGGAGGAATCCTACACCCGCCTCCTGGAGCGGCTGAAACAGCTGAACCCCAACACCGAGGAAAAGACGCTGAAACGGTTTTTGAAGTGAGAAGAGAGAAGGAGAGAACCCCATGACAGACGCACAGCAGAGAGAGGCCGCGCGGCAGTTTTACTATAAGTGGAACGGCAAGGGCCGGGAGGACGAGGACGCCCGCTCCTATTGGATCGAGATTTTGCAAAACATCCTCGGCGTCGACCATGTGACAGACCGTGTGGATTTTGAAAAGAAGGTGGTCGGCCCGGACGGGAACACCAAACGGATCGACGTCTACATCCCGGAGACCCACGTCATCATTGAGCAGAAGTCTCTCGGTATTGCGCTGGATAAGCCGCAGGCTGGTCATGGCGGCATGACACCCTACGATCAGGCGAAGATGTATGACAATGGCCTGCCTTTCGACGAAAAGGCCCGCTGGATCATCACGTCCAATTTTGCGGAGATCTGGATCTACGACATGAACGCCCGCCGCCCGGAGCCTGTGAAGCTCCTTCTGGAGGATCTGCAGTCGAAATATCACCTGCTGGAGTTCCTTGTCAACAAGGAGAAGGAGACCGTCAATCTGGAAATGGAGCTCTCCCTCCAGGCGGGCGAGCTGGTGGGGAAGATCTACGACGCCCTGCTGAAACAGTATAAGCACCCCGATGATCCGGAGACGCTGAAGAGCCTCAACAAGCTCTGCGTCCGCATTGTCTTCTGCCTCTATGCCGAGGACGCGGCGGTGTTCGGGAAAAAGGGCATGTTCCACGATTACATGGCGCAGTTTGACCCGAAGGGCGCCCGGAAAGCCCTCCGCGACCTGTTCCGGGTCCTGGACCAGAAGCCGACCGAGCGCGACCCCTATCTGGCCGACGACGATCCGCTGCTGGCAGCGTTCCCATACGTCAACGGCGGTCTCTTCTCGGAAGAGGAGATTGAAATCCCGCCCTTTACGGACGAGATCATGGATCTGATTCTCCGCAAGGCCAGCGATGATTTCGACTGGAGCGGCATCAGCCCGACCATCTTTGGCTCCGTGTTTGAGAGCACCTTGAACCCGGAGACCCGGCGCAGCGGCGGCATGCACTATACGTCTTTGGAGAATATTCACAAGGTCATTGACCCGCTGTTTTTGGATGATCTGAAATCGGAGTTTGAAGCCTGCAAAGCGGTTGCCGTCGTGAAAACCAGAGAGAATAGACTTCACGCCTTGCAGGACAAAATTGCCTCCCTGTCTTTCCTTGACCCCAGCGCCGGCAGCGGCAATTTCCTGACCGAAAGCTATCTCTGTCTCCGCAGGCTGGAAAACGACATCCTCCGGGAGCTGCTCCATGACCAGATGGCCATGGGCGACGAGACCATCACGCCCATCAAGGTCAGCATTTCGCAGTTTTACGGCATCGAGATCAACGATTTCGCTGTAACCGTCGCCAGAACCGCCCTCTGGATCGCGGAAAACCAAATGATGCAGGAGACCGAGGACATCCTCCAGATGGATCTGGAGTTCCTGCCGCTGAAAACCAACGCCTACATCGTCGAAGGCAACGCCCTCCGCATCGACTGGAACGACGTGGTGCCCAAGGAGAAGCTGAACTACATCATGGGCAACCCGCCGTTTGTGGGGGCTTCCATGATGACAAAGACGCAGAAGGATGAAGCTGTTGCCGTCTTTGGAAAAGGGAAGCGTGTCAATAGTATTGACTATGTTGGAGCGTGGTATCACAAAGCTGCAGCCATGATGCAGGGAACAGATGTACATGCGGCATTTGTCTCGACAAATTCAATCACACAGGGTGAGCAGGTTGCACCATTGTGGGATAAGCTTCTTAATCAATACCATGTACATATTGATTTTGCGTATAAAACTTTTAGATGGAACAGTGAAGCAAAAGATAAAGCTGCTGTGCATTGCGTCATCATCGGGCTTAGCTCAGTACAGAGTAGCAAACAAAAAGTAATCTATCCAAATGGAAGCGAGTCTCAGAAGGCAAACAATATAAATCCTTATCTCATGGACGCACCGGATGTGCTGGTCGTGAGCCGTGGGAGCCCTATCTGTAATGCTCCTCGTATGACAAAAGGAAATCAACCATCAGATGGCGGGAATCTGATTTTGTCCCAGGAAGAGCGCGATTCCATGCTTGCTAAAGATCCGGGATTGGCACCTTGTATTCGCCGCTATGTTGGATCCAGAGATTTTATCAACAACGATGTTGTTCGGTATTGTTTGTGGCTAAAAGGGGTATCTCCTGCTGCGTATCGAAAGAATACGGAAGTTGTTCGACGACTGGAAGCAGTACGTGAAATGCGCCTTGCAAGCTCTGCGGCTCCTACACGCGCTCTTGCAGATAGGCCATACTTGTTTTTCTCAACGCCGCAAACCGATAGCAACTATCTTTGTATTCCGGAAGTGTCATCTGAGCGAAGACGTTATATTCCCATTGGGTTTATGGATAAAAATGTGATTGCAAGCAATAAGCTTCTAATCATTCCAGATGCCACGCTATACCACTTTGGCATACTGACCTCCAATGTCCACATGGCTTGGACGAGAACAGTATGTGGACGTCTGAAAAGTGATTATCAATACTCTGGTGCAACTGTCTACAACAACTTCCCCTGGCCGGAGGTCACCGACGCCCAGAAGGCCGAGATCGAGAAAACCGCACAGGCGATTCTGGACGCCCGCGCCCTGTACCCGGATTCCTCTCTGGCGGACCTCTATGACGAGCTCAGCATGCCGCCGGAGCTCCGCAAGGCTCACCAGGCCAATGACCGCGCCGTCATGAAGGCTTACGGTATGTCCGTCAAGGATACCGACGAGGCAGCCTGCGTCGCCTGGCTCATGCGGCTGTATCAGGAGAAAACCAATCAAATGTGATGCCTGCATTGCAAATTGAGAGTTTATAGGGATGTTGGATAGAGCGAAGCCTTCCCCTTGAGGGGAAGGTGGCACGGCGGGAAATAGCCGTGACGGATGAGGTGGCAAATCTTGCACTGCAAACGAAATCTGGCCACCTCATCAGTCTCGCTTCGCGAGCCAGCTTCAGCTAACGCATGGCTTTGCACACCCTCAAGGGGAAGCCTTTAAAGCGGAGGCTTCACCCCGATAAACTAAAATTTGATCCCGTCGGAGACACTTCAACTCCAAACTCCAAACTCTATATTTCCCCGTAGGGCGGGCTGCTGCGCCCGCCGCAATGAATAAACCATCACCCGGCGGCTGCATCTCCCGCAGCTGCCGGGTGTTTCCTGTTCAGCTCTCCATCTGGCGGCCGAGAAATCCCGCCACGGCGGAAGCCAGCTTTTCTTCGGTCTCTCCGGCGCTCCTGCTGCCCTTGGGGTTCACGAAGGCCACGCAGCCCAAAAGATCCCCCGCGGACAGGATCGGCGCCGCCACCGCCAGACACCAGCGGTCGTCCCCCTCCGCGATGGGCGCGAGACAATACCCGCCCTCGGCGCTGTAGGTGCCCCTTGTGTCCATCAGCCGCTCCAGATCGGCGCTGACCCGCTTTTCCAGCAGCTCCCGCTTCGGCGCCCCCGCCACTGCGATCACCGCGTCCCGGTCGCACACTGCCGCCGCCGTCCCCGCGGTCTTGTACAGCGATTCGCAGATCTGCCCCGCAAAATCCGCCAGCTCCCCCATGGGCGAGTACTTTTTGAAAATCACCCCGCCGTCCCGATCCGTGTAAATCTCCAGCGGGTCACCGTTGCTGACAACATTGGCATGAAGAACCTTGTCTGAGTGATTGAAACTA
>CADCQK010000240.1 GCA_902803575.1 Oscillospiraceae bacterium | reverse complement strand
CGAGCCTTCATCGCTGCTTACTGCAGTCTGACAATCAATCGCCTATCCGGGGGCGGGAATTCATCCCTGCTGTAGCGGATTGCAGGTTACAGGGCACCGCTGGCTCCCCAACTAGTGCAGCCTTGTCAAGGGCTACGGATAACTATAATACTACATTCTACCCAAAAACGCAAGAGTTAAATCTCTGCCCGGAACCAGACGCCGGGCTTGTAGCGCTCGAAGATCACGATGTCATAGTCCTTTTCGTGGGCCCACTCCTTGCTGGTCCAGCCGGCCTTGATGGCGCCCATGGCGTCGCAGAGTCTGACGGTAAACGGCTTTTCCGCGATCCGGTAGGCGATGAAGTGAGGGCGGCAGAGGAAGTTCGTCAGCAGATTGCCGCAGAGGAAGGCGGCCGCGGGGGAGGCTTCGTCCTTATAATCCTTCGGCGGCTGACTGAGCTGCCCTCTTAAAACCTCCGGCGCGTGGTTCCGCCACCACTGGATGATGGTGGGGTCGAAGCTCTCGATGCAGACCGGCCCGTTGTAGCCGAAGAGGGCGGAGCGGATCAGCTGGCAGAGCTGGGTGTTCCGCCTGCCTCTTTTGATCTCCAGGATCAGCGGTACTTTTCCGCCCAGCACCTCCAGCGCCTGCTGCAGGGTGGGGATGGTCTCCTCGGTGCCTTTCAGACGCAGCTGCTGCAGCTCCGCCATGGTGAGATCCTCAATGTTCCGGTCCACGCCGGTCATGCGTTTCAGGTTGTCGTCGTGAAAGACCGCCAGCTGGTCGTCGGCGGTGATATGCACATCCAGCTCGATGCCGTAGCCCGCCTTGACCGCTCTGCGAAAGGCGGCGAGGGAGTTTTCCGGCACGGACTGATCCCGCTTATACAGGCCGCGGTGGGCGAAGTTCCGGTGCATGAAGGGGGCCTTCATCTCCGTGGAGGCGTGCCCCGGGGCGATGAGCCAGGCGGTGATTCCGGCAGCGGCGGCAGCGCTCAGTGCGGCAGTTCCGATGATTCCGGTTTTCATGGGATTCCCTCTTTTCTTCATCGTAATTTTCTCTTTCTATTAAACACCTTTTTGATCCGCATGTCAATTTTGGTTGCAATCTTTTTCATATTATTGTACAATGAGCCTACCATGTTTTCGTTACACGAGGTGCGAAATGAAACTCAATTATAAGAGAACCGTTCTGGTGGGTCTGGCCTTCTTCCTGATCTGCGCATTCTGGCAGGCCTACGACAACACCATCCCCCTGATCCTCACCAACAAATTCGGCATGAAGCAGGGCCTTTCCGGCATCATCATGGCGCTGGACAACATCCTGGCGCTGTTCCTGCTGCCGCTGTTCGGCGCCATCTCCGACAAGAGCAAGAACCCGAAGGGCCGCCGGACGCCCTTCATCCTCTGGGGCACCATCATCGCGGTGGCTGCCTTCATCGCCCTGAGCTTCGTGGACGCGGCCCAGCTCAAGCAGATCGACGCCGTCTCCGCCATCGACGATCCCGCCGCGCTGCAGGAGATCTATCACCGTGAGGCGGACACCCAGCTCCAGACCCCCGACGGCGAGAACTTCGTCCTGTCCGAGATCTTCACCGAGGAGGAGTTCGCCTCCATCCAGAGCCAGATCGAGGAGGGCGGCAAGACCGTCACCAACCCCGACTACACCAACTACGTCACCCCTGCCCGTCAGGAGTGCGTGCGGGAGACCACCCACGCCCATCCGGGGACGCTGATCCTCTTTGTGGCGCTGCTGCTGATCACCCTTCTGAGTATGGCCACCTTCCGCTCCCCGGCGGTGGCGCTCATGCCTGATGTTACCATCAAGCCCCTGCGCAGCAAGGCGAACGCTGTCATCAATCTGATGGGCTCCGCCGGCGGCATTCTGGTGCTGGCGCTGGGCATGGTCTTTGCCACCGGCTCGGTGAAAAACTCCCTGATGCCCTTCACGAAGTATTACTGCGTCATCGCGGCGGTGATGCTGCTGGCGCTGGTGATCTTCATGCTGACGGTGAAGGAGCCGAAGCTGGTCAAGCAGATGCATGAGGACTCCAAGAAGTTCGGCATCGAGGAGGACGAGCCTCTGGCCGAGGGCGGCGAGAAGCGCGGCCTGTCCGCAGGGGAGAAGAAGTCCCTGATCTTCATTCTGCTGTCCATCGTCCTGTGGTTCATGGGCTACAACGCGGTCACGTCCAAGTACTCCGTCTACGCCTCCAACATCCTCCACAAGGACTACAACCTGACCCTGATCATCGCCCAGGCTGCGGCCATCATCGCCTATCTGCCGGTGGGCATCGTGGCCTCCAAGGTGGGCAGAAAAAAGACCATCCTCGCCGGCGTCGTGATGCTGGGTGTGGCCTTCGGCGCCGCGGCCTTCATGCGGTCTGACAGCCCCACCATGCTCATGAACCTGATGTTCGCGCTGGCGGGCATCGGCTGGGCCACCATCAACGTCAACTCCTTCCCCATGGTGGTGGAGATGTGCTCCGGCGCCGACGTGGGCAAGTACACCGGCTTCTACTACACCGCCAGCATGGCCGCCCAGGTGGTGACTCCCATGTTCTCCGGCTTCCTGATGGACAAGCTGGGCATGACCACCCTGTTCCCCTATGCCACCATCTTCGTGGCGCTGGCCTTCGTCACCATGCTGTTTGTCAAGCACGGCGACTCCAAGCCCATCGCCGCCAAGGGTCTGGAAGCCTTGGACATTGATGATTAATTAAAAATTAGATATTGGAGGAATCACTATGGATCGGCTTACGAAAAAGCTGAAGAAGGGCGGTTATTCCGCCAACCGGCAACCCCAGGAAAAGCTGGACGAGCGGCTGGAGCAGCTGCGCGGCGTCCACACCTTCTGGATGAATGAGGTCAATGACATGGAAGAGGGCATCGGCACCGCCGAGAGCGTGGGCCCCGAGGGCGATCTCTCTGCTATGATGATGAAGACCGCCTACAACGCCATCGTCCGCATCGGCCGCCGGTTCGAGACCGTCTGCCCCATGAAGGACAACCCGGACGACGATCTGACCCAGTTGGGCAAGCTGGAGGACCTCTACGAGACCTGCCTGATCGAGGCGGACGACCTCCGGGAGGGTCTGGACGAGTGCCGCTACCAGGGCTACACCAACGACATGGCCTACAACGAGCTCATGATCACCAAGCTGGGTGTCTCCGAGCTCATCAAGCGCTTCGAGATCGCCGTCGGCGAGAGAGAAGAGGAGGATCCCCACTCCTACTACCCCGAATCCGTCAAGAAAAACGACCTTTAAAACACAAACCTCCCATCGATTTTCGGTGGGAGGTATATTTTTTTGAGTGTGGAGTTGAAATAAGATTTCACATCTCAGCGGTAAATTGGAGTTTAACGGGGCGAAGCTTCCACTTCGAAAGGCTTCCCCTTGAGGGGAAGCTGTCGAGCGAAGCGAGACTGATGAGGTG
>CADCQK010000239.1 GCA_902803575.1 Oscillospiraceae bacterium | reverse complement strand
TCGCTCCTTGTAGGGCGGGGACCTGTGCCCCGCCGCGTTGAATGTGCTGCCCATGTAACGGCGGGGCACAGGTCCCCGCCCTACGGTAGATCATTTCAGACTCCCCGATAAACTGGGATTTGAACGCTTAAACTCCAAACTCCAAACTTATCATTATGTCCTTTTCATCCGAAATCAAAACTGAATTGTGCGCGCTGCCTTTCGGGGACCGGGCGCTGATGCTGGCGGAATGCTACGGCGTTGCGCTCTATTGCCATACCTTCACACCGAGAGAACTGCGGATCGTGACCGCGAGCGAGGACTTCGCCCAGCGGCTGCCGAAGAGCTTCAAAAAGGCCTTCGGCGTCACGCTTCCGGAGCCGAAGGAGACCGGCCGCGGCCGACAGGTATTCCACACGGAGGATCCAAAGGTACTTGCTCCGATCCTGGACGCCATCGGTCTGGACCCCGGCCGCAGCGTGTCCCACCATATCAATCTCGGCGTTCTGGAGGAGCCGGGGGCCACGGTGGCCTTCCTCCGGGGCGCATTTTTGGCCGGCGGCAGCGTCACGGACCCGACGAAGGGGTTTCATATGGAGCTGGCCACCGCCCACTACAGCGTCAGCCGGGAGGCGGAGGCCATTTTGAGCGATCTCGGCTACCCGCCCAACAGCTCCAAGCGCAGCGGCAGCTACATGCTCTACTATAAGCGCGCCGAGGTCATCGCCGACGTGCTCACCCTGCTGGGGGCGGACACCTCCTCTCTGAAAGTGGTGGAGGCCCAGGTGGAGCGGAGCATGAACAACAAGGTCAACCGGCAGATCAACTGCGACTCCGCCAACGCGGACAAGGTGGTGGCGGCGGCCCAGGAGCAGCTGGACGCCATTTTGCGGATCCAGTCGGAATACGGCCTCGCGGTGCTGCCGGAAAAGCTCCAGGACGCGGCCCTGCTGCGGATCGCGAACCCGGAGGCCAGCCTCGCGGACCTGTCGAAGCTCTCCTATCCCGCGGTGAGCAAAAGCACGCTGAGTTATCGACTCAAGAAGATCCTGGAATTTGATCCGAAGAAGGGATAACCATGGCATTCACCCACCTGCATGTCCACAGTGAATACAGCCTCCTGGACGGCGCCTGCCGCATCTCCGAAATGGCGGAGCGGGCCAAGGCCATGGGGCAGGAGGCCCTTGCCATCACCGACCACGGCGTCATGTACGGCGCGGTGGCCTTTTATCGTGCCTGCAAGGACGCGGGCATCAAGCCCATCATCGGCTGCGAGGTCTATGTGGCTCCCGGCGACCGGAAGGACAAAAACCGGAATCCCGACGGGGACTACACCCATCTGATCCTGCTGTGCGAAAACGTAATTGGCTATAAAAATCTCTGCTATCTGGTCTCTGCGGGCTTCACCGAGGGATTCTATACCAAGCCGCGGATCGACTGGCCGCTTCTGCACCAGCACGCCGAGGGGCTGATCTGTCTCTCCGGCTGCATCGCCGGCGAGATCCCGAGAAAAATCCTGAGAGGGGACTACCAGGGCGCCAAGGCCAGGGCGCAGGAGCTCTCGGAGCTCTTCGGCCCGGGGCGGTTCTATCTGGAGCTGCAGAACCACGGCATCCGGGAGGAGCAGACCGCCATGAACGGCCTCATCCGCCTCCACCGGGAGCTGGATCTCCCCATCGTGGCCACCAATGACGCCCACTATCTGGAGCGGAAGGACGCCAGAGTCCATGACGTGCTGCTGTGCATCCAGACCGGCAAGACCGTGGACGATCCCGACCGCATGCGCTTCGAGGGGGACGAGTTCTACCTCAAAACCGAGGACGAGATGCGCGCCCGGTTCTTCGAGTATCCGGAGGCGCTGGAGAACACCAACAAGATTGCCGCCATGTGCAATTTCGACTTCGAATTCGGCAACTACCACCTGCCCAGATTCCTGCTGCCGGAGGGGGAGACCGACGCGGATCGATACCTCACCAAGCTCTGCAACCAGGGCTTCGAGCAGCGCTACGGCACCGGCAGAGGCGACGCCAGACGGCAGATGGATTATGAGCTGAACATGATCCGCCGGATGGGCTTCGTGGACTATTTTCTGATCGTCTCGGACTTCATCGGCTACGCCAAGCGAAACGGCATCCCCGTGGGCCCCGGACGCGGCAGCGCGGCGGGCAGCGTGGTCAGCTACTGTCTCGGCATCACCGACGTGGATCCCATCCAGTACAGCCTTTATTTTGAACGCTTCCTGAACCCCGAGCGCGTCAGCATGCCCGATATCGACGTGGATTTCTGCGTCAACCGCCGGGGCGAGGTTATAGATTATGTAAACCGAAAATATGGCCGCGACCATGTGGCCCAGATCGTCACCTTCGGCACCATGGCCGCCAAGGCCGCCATCCGGGACGTGGGCCGGGCGCTGAACGTCAGCTACGCCGATACCGATAAGGTGGCGAAGCTGGTGCCCAACACCCTGAATATCACCCTCGACGAGGCGCTGAGATTGGTGAAGGCGCTCCGGGAGCTCTACGAGTCCGACGCCACGGTGAAGCTGCTGCTCGACACCGCAAAAGCCCTGGAGGGCATGCCGCGCCACGCCTCCACCCACGCCGCCGGCGTGGTGATCACGGAACAGCCGGTGTACGCCTACGTGCCGCTGGCGAAGAACGACGAGACCGTGGTCTGCCAGTATCCCATGACCACGCTGGAGCAGCTGGGCCTGCTGAAAATGGACTTCCTGGGGCTCCGGAACCTCACGATCCTCGCAGAGGCGGAGCGGCTGGTGCAGCAGAGCAATCCGGACTTTCTGGTGGAGAAGGCGCCGGAGGACGACAAAGCCACCTTTGCCATGCTCTCCATGGGAAAGACCATGGGCGTGTTCCAGCTGGAGAGCACCGGCATCACCGGAGTTTGCATGGGTCTCAAGCCGAAAAGCATTGAGGACATCACCGCCTTCATCGCCCTCTACCGCCCGGGCCCTATGGACAGCATTCCGCGGTTCCTGGACTGCTCCGCCCACCCGGAGAAGATCACCTACAAGCACCCCATGCTGGAGCCGATCCTCTCGGTCACCTACGGCTGCATCGTCTATCAGGAGCAGGTCATCGAGATCTTCCGGAAGCTGGCGGGCTTCTCTCTCGGTCAGGCGGACATGATCCGCAGGGCCATGAGCAAGAAAAAAGAGAAGGAGATCAAAAAGGAGCGGGACGCCTTCGTCCACGGCGATCCCTCGAGAAACATCATCGGCTGCGTGAAAAACGGCGTCCCCGAGGACGTGGCCAACAGCATCTACGACGAGATCCTGGACTTCGCCAGCTACGCCTTCAACAAGGCCCACGCGGTGTCCTACGCCATCGTGGCCTACCGCACGGCCTACATGAAGTGCCACTATCCCAGAGAGTATATGGCGGCGCTGCTCACCAGTGTGCTGGGCAACACCACCAAGGTGGCGGAGTACATCGCCGCCTGCCGGGAGATGGGCATCGCCGTGCTGCCGCCGGACGTCAACGCCTCCGACGCGGATTTCTCCGTGGTGGGGGAGGGGCTGCGCTTCGGTCTGGCCGCCATCAAGGGCGTGGGCAGAGGCTTCGTCCGCGCGGTGGTGAAAAACCGCAGCGACGCGGGGCTCTTCACCGGGTTTGAGGATTTCTGCCGCCGGATGATCGCCTATGACCTGAACCGGAGAGAGCTGGACGGCCTCATCCGCGCCGGCGCCTTCGACTCCCTGGGCTATAAGCGCAAGGCCCTGCTGCAGATCGCCGCACCGGTTTTGGACGGGGTCCAGAGCGAGGGCCGCACCAACATCGCCGGACAGATCGATCTGTTCGGCATGGCCTCCGACGAACCGGACGCCCCCGCAGACCAGGTGAAGATCCCGGATGTGGAGGAGTTCACCAAACGGGAGCTGCTGGCCATGGAGCGGGAGACCACCGGCCTCTACCTCTCCGGCCACCCCATGGACGACTATCGGGCCCTGGCACAGAAGGCCGGCGCCGCGGGCCTCGGCGCCATTCGGAACGATTTCGAATCGGAGGATGGACCCAGGCGCTTCCGGGACAACCAGCGCGTCACGGTCGCGGGCATCGTCTCCGCCGCCAGGACCCGAACCACCAAGAACAACACCCTCATGAGCTATATCACCCTGGAGGACGACACCGGCGACATGGAGCTCATCGCCTTCCAGAAGGTGCTGGAGCTCAGCGGCGAGCTGATCCGGGAAAACGCCGCCCTGCTGGTGGACGGGCGCATTTCGCTTAGAGACGAGAAGGAGCCCCAGCTGATGGTGGACGCCATCCGTCCGCTAACGGAGGAGGCGCTCCGCACCGAGCCCCGGAGAGAGCGCCCCGAGCCGCCGAAGCCCGTGCAGCAGGCCGCTCCGGAGCGGATCTGGGTGCGGCTGCCGTCGAAGGACGACCCGCTGGTGCACCGGATCGAGCTGATTTTGCAGATGTTCCCCGGCCGACAGCAGATCGTACTCTATTTCGAGGACACGAAAAAGCGCGCCGCCGCCCCCTGCCTGATCCACGACGCCCTCATCGAGGAGCTCCAGGAGCTGGCGGGGACAGAAAATGTGGTCGTGAAGTGAAAAAAACACCAAATGTTGTGTTTTAATTCATAAAAAGTTCACAATTACAGTGCGATAATTTGCTATAATAACAAAAAAGCTTGGACTGGAGGCGTTTGTAATGATGGAAAAAATGAAGAAAGTCCTGTGCATCGTCGGCGCGGTGGTGGCGCTGGCCGGTATCGTGTTTGCGGCGATCAAGCTGATCCCGAAACTGAAAAAGTAATAGAATATCTGTTTTTCTCAGCAGTCGGATTTCCCGTGAGCCCTTGTGCTCACGGGAAATTTTCGTTTTGGGGGGGAAAAAATATGAATTGAGAGTTTGACTGTGAGTGTGGAGTTGAAATGGATCCCACACTCCGGCGATAAAATGGAGTTTGTAGGGCAGTTGGATAGAGCGAAGCCTTCCCCTTGAGGGGAAGGTGGCACGGCGGGAAATAGCCGTGACGGATGAGGTG
>CADCQK010000238.1 GCA_902803575.1 Oscillospiraceae bacterium | reverse complement strand
TTTGACAAGGTTCGCGTTGCCTATTCCGACTACGGCAGGCCCGCCTATGAGGCCATGCCCGATGCCTACGACGCGCTGGGGCTTTCCGAGGCGGATGTGCAGCTCGCTTTCGACAGCAACTACTTCGACCCCGAAGTGTTCTCCGCCGAGACGATGCAAGCCATCACAGAGGCACGGGACATGTTGTTCCCGCATCCGTCGATGGGGGAATGCGTGGGCCTGTTTCTGGACAAGGCTGTGCCGGGCTTCTTCGTAAATCTGCACATCTACGGCCTGCTGCTGATTCTCGTGCTGTGGCTTGCCTCCGGGGAGCGTTCTTTACGCGACTGGCTGTGCCTGGTCTTTGAAGGCGTTCTGTTCTGCGCCGCCTACCTTTACCTCATCTGGCGCGGGCGCTATCTGGTGGACAGGGTTGATCTCGGGCTGCTGCTGTGCTGCGCGGCGGTGGCGGCGCTGATGCTGAATGCCGGGAGGCTCAAGCGCGAAAAGGTCCTGACCGTGTTGGTGTTGCTGCTTGCAGTGGGCACCAGCCACTACCTCATGCGTGACTGGTACCGCACCGCGCCCGCTGAGGACAAGAGCGAGATCCGCGCTTCCTATGAACGCATTTTAGCCGATGGGGATCATGTATATCTCGCCAAGACCGACGCGGTGACTGACGGCCTCTGGTCACCTTTCGAGCCATACGGCAAGGGCTATTGGGACAAGATCGTCCTGCTGGGCGGCTTTGACTGCCTGCACCCGACGATCATGGAAAACCTCGCCCGATACGGAGTGGAAAACCCGTTCCGCGACTGTGTGGGAAACCCCAAGGTCTATCTCATCGAGGACAACATCGGCCTCACCCTGCAGTATATCCGTGAGCACTACGACCCCAAAGCCACGGCGAAGCGGATCGAACCGCTGAGCGATGAGACGGGCCTTGAAATCTACCGCATTTTGAAATGAGGGATGCGCCATGACTGTGAAGGAACAATGGAATCAAAAAGCATGGCCGCGCATCCTGCTGGCACTTTTGCTCAACGCGGTATTTCTGTTCGTCCTGCTGCACTTCTTTGCCCCCATGTGGGAGACAAACGACGACCTGTTCATGTCAAAATTCTTTGACGGACAGATGGCGCACAAAACGATGTATGTGCCGTTTATCAACATCTGCCTGGCGTGGCTGATGAAAACCGTTTACACGGTGCTCGGCGACGGTTTTAACTGGTATTCCGCCGCCCAGTACCTTCTGCTGTATCTCGGCTTTTCCGCTGTCACATGGGTGCTGCTGCGCCGATACAAGCCCGGCCCGGCACTGGTGATGATCGCGGTGATCCTCGGCGCTTTCGGAACGGACTGCTATTTGAGCATGAATTTTTCAAAACCTGCCGCTGTCGGCACCGTCGGCGGCATGGCGCTGATGCTGCAGGCCATTGATGCTGGGAGCGGGCGCATACAAAAAACGCCGCTGGTACTCGGCTTTCTGCTCGCGCTGGGCGGCTATGTCTGGCGCTTTGAAGAGTTCGGCGTCTGCGCGGTGCTGATGGCCTGCGGGGTACTCGCGGCGCTCTTTGAGACCGGCGCGGAGAATCGGAATATCCCCCTCGGCGCAAGGATGAAGAAGTATCTTATCTGCATCGCACCCTTTGCGCTGCTGGCTGTGTGCGCGGCGGGGCTTTTCATCTTTGACTACGCGGTGTGGAGTCGGCCCGAGGCGGGCGGCTTTCGGGAATTCAACGACACGCGAAGTCTGTTTCTCGACTTCCAGATGCCGGAATACGATGAGATGCCGGAGGTTTATGATTCCGTCGGCATGGACGAAAACTTCGTCTACATGATGAAAAAGTGGAGCTTTTACGACACTGAGCGCTTCAATCAGAAAAATCTCGAGACGCTCATCGCCGCGCGCGACGAACTTGTCCCGCGCCGCACTCCCGGCGAGTGCCTGGGCGTGTTTCTCAATCAGTGCCTCATGGGATTTACCCTCGACCGTCCCTTTGCGGGCTTTGCGCTGCTGCTCGTCATATGGCTTGCCTGCGGGAAGCGCCGGGCCGGGACCTGGATCAGCCTTGCCTGCCTGGCCTGCTTGTTCGGAGGCATCTACCTCTTTATGATCTGGGCTGACCGCTACCTTGCCAACCGTGTGGATATCGGTCTCTTCCTCGCCATGGCGGTGGTCCTGAGCTTTGCGCTGGACACGGAAAAGCTCAAGGCGGAAAAGCTGCTGCTCACGGCG
>CADCQK010000237.1 GCA_902803575.1 Oscillospiraceae bacterium | reverse complement strand
GCATCTACAATATGACCAAAAAGACCGTAACCCCGAAGATGTATGCCCTGGCCACCATCATCTTCTTCGTGATCCTTGCGCTGCTGCTGCTGACGAACCTCGTCGACGAGGACGACAGCCGCCGGATGAAAGAGGCCCGCGCCCAGAAGCGTGCTGCAAAGGGCAAGCCGCCCCGCAGAGCCGACAGCAACAAGCGCTCGCTCGCCATCGTGGGCACCATTTTGGGTCTCACCATCGTCATCATCGCCGCCATCGGCATCACCAGACCCAAGCCCGTGGAGCTGAACGTCTACAACTGGGGCGAGTACATCTCCGACGGCTCCGAGGACACCCTGGACACGATCCAGGCCTTCGAACAGTGGTATCTGGAGGAGTACGGCTACCCGGTGAAGGTCAACTACGAGACCTACGCCTCCAACGAGGACATGTACGCCAAGCTCAAGAGCGGCGCCGTGAGCTATGACCTGGTGATCCCCTCGGACTACATGATCGCCCGCATGGCCGCCGAGGATATGCTGGTGCCGCTGAATTACAGCAATATCCCGAACTACGAGTACATCTCCGACAGCTTCCGGGGATTGTATTACGATCCCGACGATCTCTACACCGTGCCCTACACCTACGGCGTCATCGGCGTGATCTACGACGCCAATCAGGTGGACGAGGAGGATCTGGGCAGCTGGGATCTCATGTGGAACGAGAAGTACGCCGGCAGCATCCTGCAGTTCAACAACTCCCGCGACGCCTTCGGCACCGCCATGTACCGCGCGGGCGCGGATGTGAACACCACGGATCACGCCGTCTGGGACGCCGCCCTGGAGGAGCTGGCCAAGCAGCATCCCCTGGTGAAGAGCTACGTCATGGACGAGATCTACAACATGATGGAGTCCGGTGAGGCCGCCATCGCCGCCTACTACGCCGGCGACTACTTCACCATGATCGACGCGGAGTCCGACAACGTGGATCTGCAGTTCTACTACCCCGAGCCCACCAACTTCTTCGTGGACGCCATGTGCATCCCCAAGGACTGCCAGCATCAGGAGCTGGCGGAGATCTTCATCAACTACATGCTCTCTGAGGAGCCCGCCGTGGCCAACGCGGAGTACATCTACTACGCCAGCCCCAACAGCCTCGTCTACGAAAACGAGGACTACATCGACGAGATGGGCGAGGAGACCATGGAGATCCTCTATCGGTTCACCGATGATTTCTCCGACCTGTTCAACCGGTACGCCTACCGGAATCTGGATCAGGAGACCCTGACCTACATCAACGATCTCTGGGAGACCCTGAAGATCAGCTGATGAAAACACAAAGCAAGGAGCGGTTTCGTGCCGCTCCTTTTTTCGCTATAAAAGCAGTTTTCCACTGGTTTTTCCACAAAAATCGCGTTTCCCACAGGCTGCGGGGCAGTTTGGTTCACCCTATTTGGGGCTGTGGTTGGGGTTGTGTTGTTTTTGTTTTTGGGGTTGTGTTGTATTTGGCATCCGCCGGCATGCCGCGGCACTTTTTCACTTCAGAGAGCGAAACAGGTCACAGGATACAGGTCCGCCCCTGCCCTGCACATTTTTCAACAAATTCCCGAAAATCTCTTTCCACGGCCCAAAATATGTGGTATAATTGACAAAATGTACACGGATCTGATTCGGTATCGATTTGGCTGGAGGGATGCAATATGCCGGATTTGGAAACTGCGCTGCAAATGCTGCCCTTCTGGGCGGATCTGACCGAGGAGCAAAAACAGCAGGCCCGCACCGGGTCCCGCCTGAACCACTATGACCGTGGCGCCATGGTCCACACCTGTGACGGGGAATGTCTGGGGCTGATCCTGGTGACTTCCGGCAAGCTCCGGGCCTGCATGACCAGTGAGGACGGCAGAGAGATCGCCCTCTACCGGCTGTTTGAGGGTGACGCCTGCGTGCTGGCGGCCTCCTGCGTGATCCGGGCCATCACCTTCGAGGTGCAGCTCACCGCCGACACGGACACCGAGCTGCTGGTTTTGAACGCGCCCACCTTCCTCAGGCTGAGCCAGAACAATCTCCACGTGGAGTGCTGCATGTACAAGCTGGCCACCGAGCGGTTTTCCGACGTGATGTGGTCCATGCAGCAGCTGCTGTTCACCAGCTTCGACAAGCGGCTGGCCCAGTATCTCTGGGACGAATCCGCTCAGGCAAAAGAGGTCATCAAGGCCACCCACGAGCAGATCGCCAGAGACACCGGCGCCGTCCGGGAGACCGTCACCAGAATGCTCCGGAACTTCGCCGAGGACGGCAGGGTGAAGCTGGGCCGCGGCTCCGTCACCATCGAGGACGCCGCAAAACTGAAAAAACTCGCCCTTATGTGACGAGCGCACGGAAAAGCCCCCGGTTTCCGGGTATACTGTACACAACCAAACACAAGAAAGGATGTACAACTATGGTTACTGAAATCACCCAGGCTAATTTTGAGGCAGAAGTGCTCAATTCCGAAAAGCCCGTTCTGGTGGACTTCTGGGCCAGCTGGTGCGGCCCCTGCAAGATGCTCTCCCCCGTGGTGGACGAGATCGCTGAGGAGAACGCGGACGTGAAGGTCTGCAAGATCAACGTGGACGATGAGCCCGGTCTCGCCGGTCAGTTTAACGTCATGAGCATCCCCACCCTGCTGGTCTTCAAAGACGGCAAGGTTGCCGCCAGCTCTGTGGGCGTGAGGCCGAAGAACGCGATCCTCGATCTGCTGAAGTAAGAAACAATGCACACAGCCGGAGCAATCCTCCGGCTCTGTGTCGTTTTTAGGTATCATTTTCATCCATTAATTTTTGAGAATAGAGGAGGAAAAATCCATGCATTGCACCATGAAAATCTATGACGATCTGCTGTGGATCGGCGCCTCTGACCGGCGTCTGGCCCTGTTCGAGAGCGTCTACCCCATCCCCCGCGGCGTCAGCTACAACAGCTACCTGCTGCTGGACGAGAAAACCGTCCTGCTGGACACCGTGGATCACTCCGTCTCCGGCCAGTTCTTTGAGAATCTGGAGTACGGTCTGAACGGCCGTCCCCTGGACTACATCGTCGTGCACCACATGGAGCCCGACCACGCCAAGACCCTGGGCGACACCGTCCTGCGTCACCCCGAGGCCAAGATCATCTGCAACGCCAAGATCGCCGAGATGATCAAGAACTACTTCACCTTCGACATCGACTCCCGCGCCATCCTCATGGAAGAGGGCGGCACCATGTGCTTCGGCAAGCACACCCTGGCCTTCGTCATGGCCCCCATGGTCCACTGGCCGGAAGTTATGGTCAGCTTCGACGTGGCCACCGGCACCCTGTTCTCCGCCGACGCCTTCGGCACCTTCGGCGCCCTGAACGGCAACCTCTACGCGGACGAGTATGACTTTGAGCACGACTGGCTCCCCGACGCCCGCCGCTACTTCACCAACATCGTCGGCAAGTACGGCGTCCAGGTCCAGGCCCTGCTGAAGAAGGCCGCCACCCTGGACATCCGCATGATCTGCCCCCTGCACGGCCCCGTGTGGAGAAAGAACATCGGCTGGTTCGTGGACAAGTACGACAAGTGGAGCAGCTACACCCCCGAGGACAACGCGGTCATGATCGCCTACGCCTCCGTCTACGGCAACACCGAGAACACCGCCCACGTGCTGGCCTCCATGCTGGCCGAGCGCGGCGTGCGCAACATCGCCATGTACGACGTGAGCCAGACGCACGCGAGCGTGATCGT
>CADCQK010000236.1 GCA_902803575.1 Oscillospiraceae bacterium | reverse complement strand
CAATGTCCGTTTTGACATGTACAGAAAATATTCCTAAATAGAGACAACGAGCCCCAGACTGTAGATGTAACAATCTACGGTCTGGGGTTCAACGGTTTCCGGGTTTCAGAGGGTCTTTTTGATCCTCCGAATTTTTGCGTTTTACCCGCATTTGACCCATAACACAAGGGTCAAACATAGACGCATTGGTACGCAAAAGATGGGTCAAAACAGCTGTGGACTTTTTCCATCAGCCGTTCTTGCGGAGACTCTGGATGTAGTTTTCCATGCGCTTTGCGCTCTCCCGCTTCATGCCTACCATATATAATTAACCAATCCGTCCTTCCCTCAGTATGTCAAGATCGGCTATCCCGTGACCGTGTTTGACCGCAACCCCGTGCCCGGCGGCATGCTCACCATGGGCATTCCCTCCTTCCGTCTGGAGAAGGACGTGGTCGAGGCGGAAATCGACATTCTCAGAGAGATGGGCGTGGAGTTCAAATGCGGCGTGGAGGTCGGCAAGGACGTGACCATCCAGCAGCTGCGCGAGGAAGGCTACCAGGGCTTCTATCTCGCCATCGGCGCACAGAAGAGCGCCTCTCTCCGGGTCCCCGGTGAGGATCTCGAGGGCGTCTGGGGCGGCGTGGACTTCCTGCGTGAGGTCAATCTCGGCCGCAAAGCAGAGATCGGCAAAAAAGTCGCCGTCGTGGGCGGCGGCAACGTGGCCATCGACGTGGCCCGCACCGCCATCCGGCAGGGCGCGGAGCGCGTCACGGTGCTCTATCGCCGCGGCGAGGCGGAGATGCCCGCCGATCCCGACGAGGTGGCCGAGGCCAGAGAAGAGGGCGTGGAGTTCCGCTTCCTCGCAGCCCCGGCGGAGATCCTGGGCAAAAAGCGCGTCGCCGCCATCAAGGTCGAGCGTATGGAGCTGGGCGAGCCGGATGAGAAGGGCCGCCGCAGCCCGGTGAGCACCGGTGAATTCGACGAGCTGACCGTGGACAGCGTCATCGGCGCAGTGGGTCAGGTGGTGGACTGGGGCGAGCTCGACACGGGCGATCTCGTGCGCGGCAAGAAGAATCTCGCCGAGGCCGACGCCATCACCTACCAGAGCGCGCAGCCGGACATCTTCGTGGGCGGTGACTGCTACTCCGGCCCGAAGTTCGCCATCGACGCCATCGCCGCTGTACGGGAGGGCGCCATCAGCCTGCACCGCTATGTGCATCCGGGCAACAGTCTCACGCTCTCCCGCAATCCCCGCGACTTTGTGGCACTCGACAAGGACAATCTGGAGCTGGATCCCGAGTGCTTCGACCGTCCCGCCCGCCAGCAGGTGCGGCACGACAAGCGCAAGGTGAAGACCATGCACGACGACCGTCTTCCCTTCACGGAGGAGCAGGTCAAGGCGGAGGCCAGCCGCCGCTGCCTGGGCTGCGGCGCGACCTACGTGGATCAGAACCGCTGCCTCGGCTGCGGCATCTGCACCACCCGCTGCAAGTTCGACGCGATCCATCTGGTGCGCAACCATCCGGAGTTTGCAAACTACTATAACGGCGACCACTCCAAGGAGATCGTCATGCTCAGCGGCGTCAAGCGCGCCGGTCACATTGCGATCAAGGAACTGAAAAAAGCCGTTGCCCGCAAGTAACTCCTCACTGCACAGAAAAGCAAGGGCAGGGATCCGCTCTGCCCTTGTTGCTTTTCCGGGCATATGCTGCAAATCAGGCCGCATGCGCCGAGCGGTCAGGATTTTGCGGATCTGCATTGACAAATCCCGTCTGCTGGACTAAAATAAACCGAAAGAGCAAAGACGCTCCCGACAAGGGGGATCTTTGCCTTTTTTTATTTGTCAGTTTGAAAAGGAGGTTTCCTGTTATGTGTGGAATCGTCGGATTCACAGGCGCGCGTGAGACTGCGCCCCTGCTGCTGGAGGGTCTGAAACGATTGGAATACCGGGGCTATGACTCCGCCGGCATCGCGGTCATGGGCGATGAGGTGATCCGCGTAGAGAAGATCAGCGGCAAGGTGCAGAAGCTCTCGGACAAGACCGACGGCGGCAAAGCCGTCCCCGGCTGCACCGGCATCGGGCACACCCGCTGGGCCACCCACGGGGCGCCCACGGACTTGAACGCCCACCCCCATCTGTCCAACGACGGGCGCTTCGCCGTGGTACACAACGGCATCATCGAAAACTTTGCGGAGCTGAGAGAAGAGCTCATCGCCGCGGGCTACACCTTCCAGAGCGAGACGGACACCGAGGTCATCGTGCATCTGCTGGAGAGCTTCGACGGCGGCGATCTGAAAACCACGGTCATGCGCACCGTGGCCCGGCTGGAGGGCTCCTACGCCCTGGGCGTCCTCTGCTCCGACAGGCCGGACACCCTCTACGCCGTGAAGGAGGCCAGCCCCCTGATCCTGGGCGTTGGCATCGGAGAGAACTACTTCGCCTCCGATGTGACCGCTTTGGTGTCCTACACGAAAAACGCCATCTATCTGGACGACGGCGACTTTGCCGAGCTGACCCCCGAGGGCATCACGGTCTTCGACAGCACCGGCAGAAAGATCGAAAAGCCCGTCAGCCGCATCACCTGGACGGTGGAGGCCGCGGAAAAGGGCGGATACGACCACTTCATGCTCAAGGAGATCATGGAGCAGCCCGCGGCCGTCCGCGCCGCCATCGCCCCGCGCGTGCGGGACGGCGAGGTGCATCTGGACGAATTCGATCTGAGTCCGGAGGAGCTGAAAAACTTCAACAAAATCGTGATCACCGCCTGCGGCAGCGCTTACTACGCCGGCTGCGCCGCCCGCTACGCACTGGAAT
>CADCQK010000235.1 GCA_902803575.1 Oscillospiraceae bacterium | reverse complement strand
GGAAGCTGTCGAGCGAAGCGAGACTGATGAGGTGGCCAAGTTTCGGCAGAAGCACAAGATTTCCACCTCATCCGTCACGGCTATTTCTCGCCGTGCCACCTTCCCCTCAAGGGGAAGGCTTTGCTCCATCCAACACCCCGATAAACTGGAATTTGAAGCGCCTCACATACAAAAAAAGAGCACCCCGTATGGGATGCTCTTTCTTTTTTATTTGGTTTATTTGCCGCTGGCGTAGTAGGCGCCGTAGCCGTAATTTTTCTTTCTGCGGTAGTAGGAGCCGGACTTGCGCTCGGTGTCGTTGAGCACCACACCAAGGACGTTGCAGCCGCTCTTGTGCAGCTGATCCACCACATCCTGCGCCTGGCTGTACTTGACGGAGTTGTTGCGGATGACGACGATGGAGCTGTCGCACTTGGCGGCGATGACAGCGGCGTCGATGACCATGCCCAGAGGGGCGGTGTCGATGATGACGTAGTCATAGGCCTCGCTGACGAATTCCAGCACCTTGTCGAAATACTCACCATTGAGCAGCTCCACGGGGTTGGGGGGATACTTGCCCGCGAACAGCACGTGGAGATTCTCGAACTGGGTGGCGTAGATGCAGTCCATGAGCTTGGCGATGCCGTTGAGCACCTCGCTGAGACCTCTGGCATCCCGGGTGGTGGAGTTTCGGCCGGCCATGACGGACTTGCGCATATCGGAGTCCATGACCAGAACCCGCTTGCCCAGCTCCGCCAGAGAGCGGCCCAGGTTCAGGGAGACGGTGGTCTTGCCCTCGTTCATGCCGCAGCTGGTGACGGTGATCAGCTTCACCGTGGGGCCGCAGAACTGAATGTTGGTACGCAGGACGTTAAAGGCTTCCTGGGTGAAGTAATCGTCCAGGCCGTCCAGCTTGAGTTTCGTGGTATTCATCTGCGTTTCCCTCCCTTCCCGGTCTTGTTCGCCTTTTCGATGGCTTTGATGCGGCGGTTATGCTCCCGCCGTCCGCTGTTGGAGGTATAGGGGATCTCGCCCAGAACGCTGAGCTGCAGATACCGCTTGACGTCCTCTTCGGTCTTGATCTTGTCGTCCAGAATGAAGGCCACCACAAAGGCCAGGTAGCACAGCACCGCGCCCAGCACGCCGAACATGACATAGCGCATCACGCCCACGCGGTTGCTGGGGCTGGTCGCCAGCGTGCCGCGCTCCAGAACCGTGACCTGGTCCATGCGCATGACGTTGGAGATCTGCTCCGCGCCGATGGTGCACAGCTTGTCCACGATCTTCTTGGAGAGCTCCGGATCGCCGGTCTTCACGCTGACCTCCAGAATACGGGAGCTGTCCGGGTTCCTGGTGGAGATGCTGTCGGAGAGGTCGTCGTAGCTCATGTCCAGATCCAGCTCCTCAACGACCTTGTCCAGCACCGCATGGCTCTTGAGCATGTAGGTGCAGTCGTTAACCAGATTCAGTGCCAGAGAGAAGTCGGTGGAGGAATAGTCCCCCGAATCGTCCTGACGCAGGACGTACAGCGTCGACGTGGAATTATACAGCGGCTTGACGATCTTCGTTGCGTAGATATATTCACCGGCAACAAAGACCAGCGCCGCAAGGATAATCAGAACCAGACGCCGCACGAACACATCCCACAGGTCGGAGAGATAGATCGTGACGGTACTATCTCGATTGTCCATACATTCAACCCCTATCGTTATTTCTTGAAATCCGGGTCAGAGATCCATGTCCTGATCCCGCAGAATGGCCAGCGGCGTGTCCCAAAACAGCCGCTTGGCATAGCTTTCCCCATATTCCTTCGCCACGAAAGCCCGATACTTCGCCAGCTGAGGCGGCCGGCTGCTGAGATTGTGGGCATCCGAGGCTACCAGCTGGGCGATGCCCTGCTCCAGCAGCGCGCGGCTGCGTTTTTTGGCGTTGCGGCTCCAGGCGCCGAAAAGGGAGTCGGCGTCGATCTGGATCGTGACGCCCAGATCCTGGAGTCTCAAAACCTCCCGGAAGTCCCGGTGGAGGTTTTCATACCGCTCGGCGTGGGCCAGGATCGGCAGATACCCCGCGTTCAAAAGCTGCAGATTCGCCTGAACGATGGTGTCCGCAGACTCATGCTCGGTGAAATCCACCAGCACGTAGCGGGTGCGGTTCATGGTGTTGCAGACCTTCCGCTTCAGCCAGTCCGGGGCGCTGGGCCCGTAGCGCAGCTCGTTGCCCAGATACAGATGCAGATCCGGGTAGTTCCCCTTCACATAGCTTCTCAAAAGCTGGAAGCTCTCTCGGATCTTGTCGTGATTCTCCCCGAAGAAGCCGGGATGGTAGTGGGGCGTGGCGCAGATCACCCGGGTGCCGTCGGCATAGGCGGCGTCCACCATGGCGCGCATGGTCTCTTCGTCCTTCGCGCCGTCATCCACGCCGCAGAGCAGATGGATGTGCAGATCCGCCGTGGGCAGAAAGGCCGTATTCTGTTTGCTCCGTAATTCCATAAACCACCGTTCCAGCAGCGTTACTGTTATTTTTCTCACAGAGTATCTAGAATATTATACCACATAATAGATTGCTCTGCAAGATAAAATTCGGAAATCGAGCTTTCCGGTCGATGTGCGTCGAATCGCGTCTTACGCCTCCCCTGCGAGCCTGCGGCCCATGAGCACGCCCATGGCGGAGGACATCATCAGACCTCTGGTCCAGCCGGAGGAGTCGCCCAGGCAGTGGAGGCCCTTGACGTTGGTCTCCAGATCCGGGGTCATCTTGATCCGGTTGGAGTAGAACTTCAGCTCCGGAGAGTAGAGCAGGGTCTCGTAAGCGGCGAAGCCCGGCACCACCTCATCCAGAGACTTGATGAAGTTGATGATGTTGATCATGGCGCGGTAGGGCATGGCGGAGGTGATGTCGCCTGCCACGGCGTCGGGCAGCGTGGGCTTGACGTTGGACTGGGCCAGCTCCTTTTCCCAGGTGCGCTTGCCGTCGAGAATGTCGCCGAAGCGCTGCACCAGAATGTGACCCGCGCCCAGCATGTTGGTCAGCTCGCCCACCTTCTGGGCGTATTCAATGGGCTGGTTGAAGGGCACGGAGAAATTGTGGGAGCAGAGGATGGCGAGGTTGGTGTTCTCGCTCTTGTGCTCCTTGTAGGCGTGGCCGTTGACCACGGCGAGGTCGTTGTCGTAGTTCTCCTGAGACACGAAGCCGCCGGGGTTCTGGCAGAAGGTGCGGACCTTATTTTTGAAGGGCTTGGGGTAGCCGATGAGCTTCGACTCATAGAGCACCCGGTTGACGCTCTCCATGATCTCGTTGCGCACCTCGACGCGCACGCCGATGTCGACCGTGCCGGGCT
>CADCQK010000234.1 GCA_902803575.1 Oscillospiraceae bacterium | reverse complement strand
CGCGCAGGACTCCTTCGGCACCGCCTGCAACGTCACCGGCGACGGCGCCATCGCCATGCTGATGAACGCCATCACCGGCAAGAAGGAGAAGGAAAAGGTCACTGCGTAACCCATCCAAATCAAAAAGGCCGGCAGTCTATGCCGGCCTTTTCTCAAATGGAGGAACATCATGCAAAGCATCAAAAGTGTCTATAAGATCGGCAACGGCCCTTCCAGCTCCCACACCGTCGGTCCCTATCGCGCCGCCGGCCTGTTCGGGGCCAGATATCCGGAGGCCGACGCCTACCGGGTGACGCTGTACGGCTCGCTGGCCTTCACCGGTGAGGGGCACGGCACCGGCGGCGCCATCAAAACCGGCCTCCCCGGCGCAGAGATCGTCTTCAACCGCGAGGTGAAGGAGCGGGATCTGCCCCACCCCAACACCATGCTCTATGAGGCCTTCAAGGACGGGGAGCTGATCGGCAGCAACCGGATCTTCAGCATCGGCGGCGGCTCCATCCGCATCGAGGGCGAGGAGTCCGACGAGGAGCGGGAGGTCTACCCCCAGAAGCACTTCTCCGAGATCCTGCAGCTGTGCCGGGAAAAGAGCATCAGCCTGCCCCAGTTCATTTACCGCATGGAGGACCCCGCCATCCGCCAGTATCTGGCCGAGGTCTGGGTGGCCATGAAGGACGCCATCCACAGAGGTCTGGAGGCCGAGGGCATCCTCCCCGGGGGCCTGGGCGTCTCCAGAAAGGCCAAGAAGCTCTACAATATGCGCTGCTACAACGAAAGCGCCGACGTGGCCATGAATCGCATCATCGCCGCCTACGCCTACGCCGTCAGTGAGGAAAACGCCGACGAGCACATCGTGGTCACGGCGCCCACCTGCGGCAGCTGCGGCGTGCTTCCGGCGGTGCTCTACTACATGTACAACGACCGCGGCTTCCCCGAGGAGGAGATCCTGGACGCCCTGGCCGTGGCCGCCATCTTCGGCAACGTGATCCGCACCAACGCCAGCATCTCCGGCGCCGAGTGCGGCTGCCAGGCGGAGATCGGCAGCGCCTGCTCCATGACCGCAGCAGCCCTGGCCAGTCTCTACGGATTGAACATCGACCAGATCGAGTACGCCGCCGAGATCGCCATGGAGCACAACCTGGGTCTCACCTGCGACCCGGTGAACGGTCTGGTGCAGATCCCCTGCATCGAGCGCAACGCCGTCGCCGCCATGCGTGCCATCAGCTCCGTGAACCTCTCCCGGTTCCTGTATGAGACCCGAAAGATCTCCTTCGACGAGGTCATCGCCACCATGTACCGCACCGGAAAGGACATGGACGAGAAATACCGCGAGACCTCCCACGGTGGTCTTGCCAAGATTTATTACGGAAGCATTTGATCCGAACCCGCCAAAAAGGCCTGCACATCCGTGCAGGTCTTTTCTTTGCTTCCGGCAAAGGATTGCATCCTGTCTGCAATCTTGGTAAACTGGGAGCATCCATCAAGCAGGAGAACGATACCATGCGCCATCTGAAACAGGTCCTCGCGCTGCCGCTCTGTCTGGGCATCCTGTTCTGCGCAGGCTGCGGGGCTGCGCCGCTGCCCAGCGAGACGGCGGGTACTTCCGAGCTGCAGTACATCTTTGTCCACGGCCTCTCCGGCTGGGGCAGATACGACAAAACCTACCGCTTCGCCCCCTATTGGGGAACCAGAAACGGCGATCTGATGGAATATCTCGGTGAAGCGGGCTATCGCTGCCACGCGGCCTCGGCGGCATGACCATCAAGAAGGACGTGCGCCCCTTCTATCTCGACCTCCTTCAGATGATCGACGCTCTGCCCCAAACCTGAACACAATAGATTAAAAACCGATCCGCTTTGATTGTGGCGGATCGGTTTTGTCGCTTATTGTGGTTCTCGTTTGGAGAAGATGGTTTTCGCAGAATCCAGCAGATGCTGATGCTGCACGGTCTTGGCGTCGAAGCCCACGGTGTAAAATGCCATCTGCATAATGGGTCCGGTGCCGAAGGCGCAGATCAGCGTGCCGACGCCCACGGGGCCGCCCAGCAGCCAGCCGATGAAGGTGGCGAGGCTCAACAGCCCGATGCTCACCGCGCCGATGGGGATGCGGCCCGCCCGCTTCGCCAGCGCCACCAGAAGGGTGTCCCGCGGCCCGCAGCCCAGGGAGGCGATCATGTAGGCAAACTGGGTATAGGCCATGATGGTCAGGCCCAGCAGCATGACCGGGATGCCGGTTTTCAATGAGGTGCAGGCCGGAACCACGTTGAAATGGTTGAACAGATCCACGGCCTTCCCCACCACCAGCGCGTCGATGAACATGGCGATGCCGATGGGCTCCCGGAGGAGGATGTCCACTGCCAGGATCCCGTAGGAGACCGCCACCGACGCCGTGCCATAGAGGATGCCGAAGGTTTTAGAGATGCCCAGATGGAGCACGTCCCAGGGCCCCGCGCCGATGTTGGCCTGAATGGTCAGATAGACCCCGAAGCCGTTGGCAATGAGGCTGATGGTCGCCAGCAGCATGTTCATGGCGATGGCCATGGCCGACCGGTTCGACCGCAGATCGTATGTTGAATGCATGATGATTTCACCCGAAGACAGTTATACGGCATTTGACCGGTTTTTGCAAGCAGAAAATCGCCCCCGACCTGGTTTGACAGATCGGAGGCGGTTTCGTTTTGTTCTCATTCCCGGAAGAAATCCTTCAGCCGTTGGGTCCAGCTGCGCTTTGGCGGTTCGGGGTCGGCGTATTCCACCACGACCTGCTGCACCGGCAGCGGCTCGATGGTCTGCACCACCGGGATCTCCTGCACCACGGGGATCTCCACGACCTCCGGCATCTTCGGAGCCACTTCTACTACGGGAATTTCCACAATCTCCGGCGGTTCCGGTTCGGGAATCTTTACCTCGGGCGGTTCCGGCTTCGGGATTTCCTCCACAGCGGGGAACGCTTGGACAACCGGGATCTCCGGCTTCGGTTCCTCTGCAGCCGGAATCTCCACCCTCGGCGGCGCTTCCGGCTTCTGATGCACATTCCAGTGGCTGAAATACTGATACAGCCGCTCCTGAGAGGCGGTGCCCTCGCCGCCGGGCTCCCGGAGATAACTGCCGTTCGGCTGCATGATGCGGGACTTCTCCCGATCGGCGCGGAAGGCCTCCAGGATCTCCAGCACCTGGGCGCGGGTCTCCGGGGTCCTGACCTCCATGAAGGCTTCGACTCTCCGCTCCAGATTCCGGTTCAGCAAATCGCCGGAGCCCAGGAACAGCCGCTGATCCTCCCCTTCTCCGAAGGAATAGACCCTGGAGTGCTCCAGCCAGCGGCCCACCACGCTCTTCACCGTGATGTTCTCGGTCTTGCCGGGGACGCCGGGCCGCAGGCAGCAGATGCCCCGGATGAAAAGCTCCACCTTGACCCCCGCCTGGGAGCACCGGATCAGCTTTTCCATGACCTCCGGATTGTTCATGGCATTGACCTTGATGGCCACCCGGCCGGCTTCGCCCTTTTCGATCTCCCGGTCCAGCAGCTCCAGAACCCGGCTTTCAAAGCTCAGCGGCGCGATCCACAGGGTCTCGGCCTCCGGCGGCAGCTGCCCTTCCGCCATGGCGGCGAAGGCGGCTTCCGCGTCTTTGGCGGCGGCCTCGTCAGCGGTGATCAGGGAGAGGTCGGTGTACTGCTCGCCGGTGTTCTCGTTGTAGTTGCCGGTGCCCACCTGGGTGATGTGCTGCAGATTGCCGTCTCTCTGCAAGGTGATCAGGCAGAGCTTCGAGTGCACCTTGTAATCCGGCATCCCGTAGATCACCCGGCAGCCGGCGTCCTCCAAGAGTTCAGAGTAGTCGATGTTGTTCTGCTCGTCGAACCGGGCCCGCAGCTCCAGAAGGCACAGCACGTCCTTGCCCCGGTCGGCGGCATAGGCCAGGGCCGCGGCGATCTTGCTGGAGGAGGACATCCGGTACAGGGTGATCTGGATGGAGAGCACCTCCGGATCGTCCGCCGCCTCGTAGAGCAGATCCACGAAGGGCAGCATGCTCTGGAAGGGGTAGCTCAAAAGCAGATCATGCTCCCGGATATAATCGAAGTATTCGCCCTTTTTCAGCCCCAGATCCCGGACCGGCTTCCGATCCGGATAGCGGAACTCCTCGTGGCCGCCGATGGCAGAGCGGAAGCTGAGATCGAAGGGCACCGACTGGGTGAACACATACCGCTCCGGCACCCGGAGTTTTTTGATGAGCGCCGCTCTCGCGTTGTCGGAGAGCTTGCCGTAGAGCCGGACGCGGGTGGGCATCTCCCGCTTCCGCTTCGACAGCATGGAGGCCACCTTGTTTTTCAGATCCTTGTCGCCGCTGTTCTGGACGCCGGAGAGAAACACGTCGGCGTTCCGCGTGACCTCCAGGATCACAGTCTGGGTCACGTCCTCTTTCTTCAAAAGCAGCGGCAGGAAGTGACGCACCAGCTGGGCGGTGAGGACGATCTTCTGTCTGCCGTCGATCTCGAAGGAGAGGTAGGCCGGCAGTCGGTGGAGCTGCAGGATCGCCATCCGCTGCTCCTGCCCTCTTCCCAGAAAGGCCACCACGTTCTGCTCCCCGTTCCAGAGGAAGGGCAGCGGCTGGTTCATGGAGATGATCTTCGGGAACAGCAGATCCTTGATGTCACCGAAGAGCTTCTTGCTCATCAGCTCGTCCACCTTGCTGATCTTCTTGAAGTCCAGCACGTCGATCTGGTGCTTTTTGAGCTCCTCG
>CADCQK010000233.1 GCA_902803575.1 Oscillospiraceae bacterium | reverse complement strand
TGCCCCGCCGTTACATGGGCAGCACATTCAACGCGGCGGGGCACAGGTCCCCGCCCTACAAGGAGCGAGCGATAAACTCCAATTTACCGCTGAGATGTAAAAAATCATTTCGGCTCTGAATTGCCTCAAAACTGCTCCGCGGCCTCATGCCAGTCCTGAATGGTCTCGTCGCAGGTGAGGCACATCTCCTCCCAGTGGCGGGCGCCGCTCTGGTCATAGACCCCGACGGTGTAGAACCCGGCGCGTCTTGCGGTGCGGATGGCCCGGTAGGAATCCTCGTAAACCGCCGTATCGTAGGGCGTGGAGCCCATCTGCAGGGCGCACTGGAGGAAAATATCCGGCACTTCCTTCCCGACGCCCATCTCCTCGCAGCTGATGAGAAAATCGAAATACTTCGAGATCCCCAGCCGTTCCAGGCAGAGCTTCGCCAGCGGAGTGGGGGTCAGGGTGGCGATGCACAGATGTACGTCCGCCTCACGCAGCCGCTGAAGATAGGATTCGATGCCCGGCTTCAGGGGAATGTCCCGGAGATAGTGGCTGTCCATGAGATCTCCCAGCTCCATCTCAATCATCATCCTTGAGCGATCCAGACGAAGCTCCTGCTGCAGCACTGCGGCAGAATCAGCCATCGACATCCGCCGCGTCCGGTACAGCAGAAAATCCCGCTGATCCGCGGGGACGTGCAGCCGATCCAGATACTCTCCCAGCAGCCGCCCCCAATAGGGCATGGAGTCGATCAGCGTCCCATCCATATCAAAAATGGCAAATTGTTTGTCCATAAGCGATCCAATCCATCGAAATTGCGTTGGTTTAACGAATCCATTCTATTCCAATACGGCAGTTTCTGTCAAGTGGCAATCAGCCGCGGAATACGGATTGAAAAAGCAGGGCGCACCCTTTGGCTCGGGTACGCCCTGTCCGTATGTGGCGGATTACACGTTCACAGATTTTTTGCTGCTGCGGGCGGCAACGGCAGTGCAGATGCCGATCACAGCCAGGATCCCGCCTGCGATGGCGGCACGGCTGCCGGAGGTGGCGCCGGCCTGCACCGAGTAGAAGGTACCGGCGGTGGCGGCGACGATTGCACCGATGGCGCCCAGCACCGCGGCAATGATGGAGGGGACCGCGGACTTGCGCGGCTTTCTGCTCAGACCCAGCAGTCCCGCGACGATCGCCGCGATGGACGCCAGCAGGGCCAGGGCGGTACCGATGGCGCGCTGGGTGATCTCCTTGGTGATCAGATCGCCGCTGTCAGCGGAGTAACCTCTGGCAGCCGCAGCGACCTGCAGACCTTTTTCAATGTCCAGATCGGTGTTGTTCTTCATGAAGCTGAAGCCATTGCCGAGGCGGTCGGCGATGCTGACCAGACCCTCGTCGGCCTCCTGGGCCACGGCGGAGTTCAGACCGTCGATGACCTGATCGCGGCCGTCCTCAAACACGGCCAGCTGCTTTTCACCGTCGGCGATCTGCTTCTCGGCGTCGGCCAGCTGCTTTTCACCGTCAGCGATCTGCTTCTCGGCGTCGGCCAGTTTCTGGCGGCCTTCCTCCAGCGCCACAGCGCCTTCGTTCAGCTGCTTCATGCCGTCGTCATACTGGACCTGACCGTCAGCCAGGGTCTTGCGGCCTTCGGCGAGGAGCACGGCGCCCTCGTCCAGCTGCTTCTGACCGGCGTCATATTCGGCCTGGCCGGCAGCCAGCTGCTGCTTGCCGGCTTCCAGAGCCGCAGCGCCTTCGCCCAGCGCCTTCATACCGGCGTCATACTGGGCCTGGCCGTCGGCAAGAGTCTTGCGGCCGTCAGCCAGCAGGGCAGCGCCTTCGTCCAGCTGCTTCATGCCGGCATCATACTGCGCCTGACCGTCGGCGAGCTGCTGTCTGCCTTCGGCGAGGGCAACAGCACCTTCGTCCAGCTGCTTCTTGCCGGCGTCGTACTGGGCCTGTCCGTCCTCGAGAGTCTTGCGGCCCTCGGCCAGGGCGGCAGCGCCTTCCTCCAGCTGCTTCTGACCGGCGTTGTACTGGGCAAGTCCGGCCTCATACTGTGCCTGACCGTCCTCATAAGCGGCGACCTGTTCCATGCCTTCCTCGTAGGCAGCGACCTGTTCCATGCCGTCCTCATAGGCCTTGACCTGCTCCATGCCGTCCTCATAGGCTTTGATCTGCTCCAGACCGGCCTGATAGGTCTGATAGCCGGAATAGGCCTCCTGCACCTGAGATACAGCGCCGGGGAGATTGTCCTCATGGAGCTTGGCCTTTTGATCCTTGACGTTCTGGTCGATGACGGCCTGGACGTCGTCAGATTTCATCTGGGCTTCGGTGTTCTGAGCAATCTGCTCCTGAACGGCGTCAGATTCCATCTGCGCATCGACGGCGGCCTTCACCTCGTCGGGGGCCTCAGCGTAGCTGTCGGCGCCGGCCTGCTTGGCGATGGCCTCCCGGGTGGCGGCGGTGACCTGCTGCTCCACGTTGTCGCGGACGGCAGCAGTCACACCATCGCGGATGGTGTCCTCGTTGGCGTCGATCTGCTGATCCACCATGGCGGCTGCCACGGCGTTGATGGCGTCATTTTGCGTCATGCCCTTGTCCATGAGACCCTGTACCTGCTCGTACGCCTGGGTCATGGCGGCAACGGTAGCGTCGTCGAGAGATTCGATCTGCTTCTTGCCGGCCTCGTAAGCTTCCTTGTTCTCTTCCAGCTGCTTCTTGCCGGCCTCGTAGGCGTCCTTGTTTTCTGCCAGGGTCTTCTTGCCGGCCTCGTAGGCGTCCTTGTTCTCCGCAAGGGTCTTCTTGCCGGCCTCATAGGCGTCCTTGTTCTCCGCCAGCTGCTGCTCGGCGGCGTCCAGCTGATCCTTGGCTTCATCCAGCTGCTGTTTGCCGGCGTCATACTCCGCCTGCTTTTCGGTCAGAAGGGCTCTGCCCTCGTCCAGCTGCTGCTTGGCCTCCGCCAGCTGCTGCTTTCCGGCGTCATACTCCGCCTGCTTTTCCTCCAGTGTTTTGCGGCCCGCATCCAGCTGCTGCTTGGCTTCCTCGAGCTGCTTCACACCGGCGTCGTATTCCGCCTGCTTCTCCCGGAGGGTCGTGCGGCCCTCATCCAGCTGCTTCTTCGCAGCCTCCAGCTGTGCCTTGCCGGCGTCGAACTCCGCCTGTTTCTCCTTCAGGGTCTGGCGTCCTTCGGCCAGCTGCTTTGCGGCAGCCTGGAGCTTGGCAAGTCCCGCGTCGAACTCCGCCTGCTTCTCGGCAAGGGTCTTGCGGCCGTCCGCCAGCTGCACCGCAGCGGCTTCCAGCTTGGCCTTACCGGCGGCAAACTCGCCTTCCTTCTCGGCCAAAAGGGCTTTGCCGGCTTCATATTCCACCTTGCCCTTCTGCAGCTCCTCCTTACCGGCGGCGAAGTCCTTTTTGCCCTGCTCCAGCTGATCGCGGCCCTCCAGATAGGCGGCCTCGTTGTCGCCCAGCTGCTTCAGACCGTCCTCCAGCTTGGTGAGATTCGCATCGGTCTCCACGCCCTTGGCGCTCCAGTAGGCCTTGCCGCTGAGCACGTCCTTGAAGGTCGTACCGGTGCCGAACAGTCCGAACAGCGCTGCCACAATGAGCAGAACACTCAACGCTTTCACTGCTTTGTTCATCTTCTTCTTTTCGTCCTCCTTTTTGTTGAATTCATGGAAAAGCGTTGACATAAATATATGCTTTTCTGTCAGAAAATACAACAACAAATAGTTACAATTGTGATGATTTGTGAATTTAGCACAGATGTTGTGTTCAAAAACCAGCAAAATCCCAAGACTGTCGGCTGCTGGACAGGGGAGTGTTTCCCCAATCGGCTGACAATACCTCTCGAAAACGCCTTACCTCCATGCGGCCCATGAAAAATCCCTCCCCAACGGATTCGTCAGGGAGGGAGAAGTTTTCAGTTTTCTCACACCAGATCGGCGATCTCGAAGATCATCTGCTCGGTCTTTTCCCAGCCGAGGCAGGGGTCGGTGATGCTCTGGCCGTAGACGTGCTCGTCCTCCGGCTTCTGGGCGCCGTCCACCAGATAGCTCTCGGTGATGAAGCCCTTGACCAGATCGCGGATCTCGGGGTTGATCTTCCGCTGCAGCAGCACCTCTCTGGCGATGCGGGGCTGCTCCAGATACTGCTTGTTGGAGTTGGAGTGGTTGGTGTCGATGATGACGGCCCGGTTTTGCACCTCCCGCTTCTGATACATGGCGCTCAGGCGGGTGATGTCCTCGTAGTGGTAGTTGGGGAGACTGGCGCCGTGCTTGTTCACATAGCCGCGGAGGATGGCGTGGGCGTAGGGGTTGCCCATGCTCTCCACCTCCCAGTTGCGGTAGATGAAGGTGTGGGAGTGCTGGGCGGCGGTGATGGCGTTGAGCATGACGGTGTAGTCGCCGCTGGTGGGGTTTTTCATGCCCACGGGGATGTCCAGACCACTGGAGGTCAGCCGGTGCTGCTGGTTTTCCACAGACCGGGCGCCCACGGCCACATAGGCCAGCAGATCGTCCACATACCGGTGCTGCTCGGGGTAGAGCATCTCGTCGGCGCAGCTGAAGCCGGTCTCGGTCAGCGCCCGCATGTGCAGCTCCCGGATGGTCAGGATGCCCTGGGGCACGTCGGGCTTCTGGGTGGGATCCGGCTGGTGGAGCATGCCCTTGTAGCCGTCGCCGGTGGTGCGGGGCTTGTTGGTATAAATGCGCGGCACGATCTTGATTTTGTCCTCCACCTGGGTCTGGACACACTTGAGCTTTGTCAGATACTCCAGCACGCTGTCCTCCCGGTCGGCGCTGCAGGGGCCGATGATCAGCAGCAGCCGGTCGTCATTTCCGGAGAGGATGGCCTCGATCTCCTGAATGTTCTTCGAGCGCACGCTCCGCAGCTCCTCGGGCACCGGATATTCCTGCTTCACGTCCCGGGGGATGGGGAGCTTGCGGATGAAGTGCATGTTCATGGTCCGCTCATAGGGATTGTCGAAGGAAACGCGGCTGCGGCTGAATTCCTGATCCATTTCGGTCAGCTCCTTTCTCATTTCCCCTGATCCAGGGCGATCCGGCGCTGGGTGGATTTGCGCATGGTATTTTTGATGCCCTCAATGTCCCGGCTCGCCAGCATCCAGCGGAGTCTGCCGAACTCGGCGGCAAACAGGTCCATCTCGTGGATCAGCGCATCGATGTTGTCGAGGAACAGCTCCGTCCACATGTCCTCGTTGATCCGGGCGATGCGGGTGAGGTCTCTAAAGGAGTCGCCGGTGAAGCTGCCGATGTGGTCGGCGTCGTTGCAGGTCATCAGGGAGATGGCGATGCAGTGGGTCAGCTGGGAGGTGAAGGCGATCATCTCGTCGTGCATCTCCGGTGTCAGCTCCGTGATCCGCTGGAAGCCCATGACCCGGCCCAGGGACTTGCAGACCTCGATGGCCTCGGGGGTGTTTTTCTCTGTGGGCACCACGATGTAGTTGGCTTCCCGGAAGATCCGGTCATCGGCATTTCGGACGCCGCAGACCTCGCGTCCCGCCATGGGGTGGGCGGCGATGAACTCCACGTCGGGTCTCAGCATCTCCTGAATGTCATAGACCACGCAGCGCTTGACGCCGGTGACGTCGGTGAGCAGGGCGCCGGGCTGGAAGTATTTCTGGTTCTCCTCGATCCACTGCTTGAACACATGGGGATAGAGGGCGAAGACGATGAGCTCCGCGCTGCCGATGAGCTCCGGGTCGGGGAAGGCCGCACCCTGGTCGATGAAGCCCTGTTCCAGAGCGTAGTCGATGTCCTCCTGCTTGTGGGCGATGGCGTTGACGTGGAAGCCCACCCGGTGCAGGGCCTTGGCGTAGCTGCCGCCCATGAGGCCGAGACCCACGATGAGAATGTTGGATTTACTGACGAGCTGCATGTTTCTTTACCTCGATCTTCAAGTTCTCGAATTGTTCAAAATAGTCCGGAAAGCTCTTTGTGACCGCCTCGGCGCCCCGGATCATGCCGCCCACCCGGGTGAGCAGCACGCTCATGGCCATGACGATCCGGTGGTCGTTGTGGCCGTCGATGGGTTCCGCGGGCGCGTGGATGCCGGGGAAGACCTCAATGCGGTCTTCTTCCAGCACGCACCGGACGCCCAGCTTTTTGAGCTCGGCTTCCATGGCGGCGCCGCGATCGCTCTCTTTGATTTTTAAGCGTCTGGTGCCGGTGAGGACGCAGCCGTTCAGGGCTGCCGAGAGGGCCATCAAAATCGGCGCTAAGTCCGGGCAGTCGGTGACGTCCAGGGTCGGTTTCCCGGCCTTCAGAAGGGGAAAGTATTCCTGATAGATCCGATCGCCCTGGTGACTTTCACCGAGGCCGGTGACCGTGACCGGGTCGCCCAGGGTCGCCAGTGCGGAGAAGAAAGCGGCGTTGGAGTAGTCGCCCTCCACGGTGACGTCCTTCGGCTGATACCTCTGGCCCCCGGGGATCAGGAGGGTGTTTTCGTTCTGCCAAGTGACCGCGATCCCGAAGGCTTTCAGCGCCTCCGCGGTGATGTGCAGATAGCTCCGGCTCTCCACCGGCGGGATCAGCTCGATCCGGCTGTCGGCATCCAAAAGCGGCAGCGCGAAGAGCAGACCGGTGATGAACTGGCTGCTGATATTCCCCTGTACCTCGAAGGTTCCCGGCTGTAATGGCCCCTGCAAACGGATGCCATCATCGGTTTTCTCAAAGGTCAGCCCCTGTTTTTCGCAGATGCGCTCATACACGCTTTGGGGCCGCTGCATCAGACGGCCTTTTCCGGTGAGGGTGCAGGGCCTGCCGCTCAAGAGAAACAGCGGGATGCAGAACCGGAGGGTGCTGCCGCTCTCCCGGCAGGAAATGGGCCTCTCTGTCTCTGCCCGGAAGGGATCAGACCCGGTGACGGTGACAGTGTCACCCTGAATGTCCACTTCCGCGCCCAGGGCTCTCAGCACGTCCAGGGTGGCGAGGATGTCCTCGGAAAAGGCCACGTTCCGGACGGTGCTTCTGCCCTTCGCCAGTCCTGCGCACAATAACAATCGGTGGGCGGCGCTCTTGGATGGCGGCGCTTTTACGATGCCCTCGGCTCTGGAGGGATAAATCTCAATTTCCATGGCTGAGATGCTCCAGGAGCTTGTCCACCGCCAGCAGATACCCGTCGGTGCCCATGCCGGTGATGGTGCAGATGCAGGCCAACCGGATGTAGCTCACCTGCCGGAAATCCTCTCTGGTCTCCACCTTGGAGATGTGCACCTCCACCGTGGGGATCTGGACTGATTTCACCGCGTCCAGCAGCGCCACGCTGGTGTGGGTGTAGGCCCCGGGGTTGATGATGATGCCGTCCACCTGGTCGAAATACGCCTGCTGGATCCGATCCACCAGATCCCCCTCATGGTTGGACTGATAGAAGGCTACGTCGATGTGCTTTTCGTCGCAGTAGGTCTGGATCTTCTCCAGCAGATCGGCGTAGGTCTCCTTCCCATAATGAGCAGGCTCCCGGATGCCGAGGAAGTTCAGATTGGGGCCGTTGATGACCAGCAGCTTCATGATAAAAAGTCCTTTCGGATGGTCTCGGCCACGCTCTCGGCGTCGCCCTTCACGGGAACGCGCAGATCGGCGGTGCCGCAGTAGATGTCGTAACGCTCGCGGTAGCGCTGTTCCAGCGCCGCCCGGTCGGCGGACAGGGGCCGGTCGTCGGTGGGGAGGATGTCCTCCAGATCCCGGTCGATGAAATAGATCCGTCCGTTGGCCTTGAGATGCCGGATGTTTTCCTCTCTCAAAATCGCGCCGCCGCCGGTGGAGATCACCACACCGTTTTTCACGGCGGCCTCGGCGATCACTTCTGCCTCAATGTCCCGGAAGGCGGCTTCCCCCTGGGCAGAGATGATCTCCGAGGGGTGGAGGCCGGTTTTCTTCTGGATCTCCAGATCGGTCTCGATGAGCTGTCTGCCCATTTTCTCCGCCAGAAGCGCGCCCACGGTGCTCTTGCCCGATCCGGGCATGCCGGTGAGGACGATGTTGATCTTCGTAAGCAAAACGGAGCGGAACACCTTGTCCAGCGCATCCTCGGGCAGCTTCTGATCTAAAAAGATCTCCACCGCCGCCACGGCCTGACCCACCAGCATGTAGAGCCCGCCCTCCGCCGGGAGGCCGAGGCTGTGGGCCTGCTGGATCAGCTGGGTCTGCAGCGGATTGTATACCACGTCCATGACGCCCTCCAGCTTTTGAAATGGCGCAAGGTCGATGGCCTGCCCGTCGATCTTCGGGAACATCCCCGCCGGGGTGGTGTTCAGGATGATCTGGGCCTCCGGGCATTCTTTCGCCGCGGTTTCATAGGTGAGACTGCCGTTTCTCCGGTCGCGGCTGACGGTGCGGATCACCCTGGCCCCCAGCTTCTTCGCCACATACTGCGCGGTTCTGGAGGTGCCGCCGGTGCCGAGGATCAGGACGGTCTTGCCCTGTAAATCCAAACCGATTTTATGGATCAGCTGGGTCATGCCGATCTGGTCGGTGTTGTCGCCGTAGAGCGTTCCGTTTCGGTTCACGATGGTGTTCACCGCGCCGATCTCCCGGGCGCTCTCGCTGATCTCGTCCAGGTAGGGGATCACGTCCTGCTTGTAGGGGATGGTCACGTTGATGGCCTTGAAATCTCTGGCACGCATGAAGGCGTCCAGATCCTCCTTCGCCACCTCGTGGAGCTCGTAGGTGTAGTCCGCCAGCTGCTCGTGGATCTCCTTGGAAAAGCTGTGGGGGAGGTGCTCCCCGATAAGTCCGTATTCCATTTATGCCTCCCGATATGCCCGATCGAACCGGGCCCGCAGCGCATCCATGGGGACGCGCTCGATCTTGCCGTTTCCGATCTCGTCCACGGTGACGATGTCCGCCATACCGCTGAAAAACTTCTTGTCGTGCTGCATGGCCTGCCAGACGGCGTCCTGATCGAAGGAAATTTCCGTCGGCAGCCCCGCCTTTTTTAAGACCGGCAGCAGACGATTTTTGACTTCCTCAGCGCACATGGGCAGCATGCCCAGCCCCACGCACTCCCCGTGGAGGAGCGTGCCGGTGCTCTCGATGCCGTGGCCGATGGTGTGGCCGAAGTTCAGGAGCTTGCGCAGACCTTTTTCGGTCTCGTCCTGCTCCACCACGCTCTTCTTGATCTTCAAAGAGCCGATGATCACATCCTCGATGTGTTCGATGGGATCGTTTTGCTCCAGAAATTCGAACAGTTCTCTGTCCGAGGTGCAGGCCATTTTGATGGCTTCCGCCAGACCGTTGGAGATCTGCCGCTGCTCCAGGGTGTGGAGGGTATCGGGATCGATCAGCACCCGCTTTGGCTGCCAGAAGGCCCCGACGATGTTCTTCACGTGCTCCAGATTGATGGCGACCTTGCCGCCAATGGAGGAGTCCACCTGAGACAGCACCGTGGTGGGGAGGTTGTAAAAATCGATCCCCCGCATGAAGCTGGCCGCCGCGAAGCCCGCCAGATCCCCCACCACGCCGCCGCCCACGGCCACGACGCAGTCGGAGCGGTGGAAGTCCAGCTCCAGCATTTTTTTGCAGAGCATCTCGAATACCGGGAAACTCTTGCTGCCTTCGCCGATCCCCACAGTGACGATGGCGGGGTCCTTGCACTGGGCCGCCACGGTCTCACTGTACTGCTTCGGCACGCCTTCATCCGTGACGATCAGGCATTTTCGGTTTAAGTTCAGGAGTCTGCCTGCCTCGTTTAAGACGCCGCGCTGGACGATGATGTCATAGCTCCGGGCGCCCAGATCCATGGTCAATGTCATAATCCTACCTCACAGCACGCAGTTTCGGCTGAAGGTGCCCACCACTTTGAGCCGGTCGCAGTAAGGGGCAAGCTCCTTGAGCATCTGCTGTCCCTTCTCGCTGTACACGTCACCCTCGGCCTCCAGATAGAAGTAATACTCCCACAGCAGCTCCTTCACCGGGCGGCTGCGGAGGGTTCGCATGTTGTAGCCGTAGTTCCCGCCGAGGATCTGCAGCGCTGCCGCCAGAGAACCGGCCTCGTTCTTGCTGGTGAAGACCAGGATGAAGTGGTCGCCCATGCGTTTGCCCATGTCGGTATTTCTTGCTCTGGAGAAGACGGCGAACCGGGTGGTGTTCCGGCTGCTCTGGTTGATGTTGGACTCCAGCACCTCGAGATTGTAGAGCTCCGCGGTCTCAGCGCTTGCGATGGCAGCGCAGGTGGGGTCACCCAGCCAGGCCACATGCTCGGCGGCCAGGGCGGTGTTGGCGTATTCCACCGCCTTCCAGCCGTGGTCGTGGAGGTATCCCGCGCACTGGCCCAGGGCCTGGGGGTGGCTGAACACCTGCCGGATCTGCTCCGGTTTCGTTCCGGGGAGACCCACGAGATTCTGGGTGATGGCCAGCTCGTAGACGCCGTTGACGTACAGCGGCCCGAAGAACATCAGGTCCTGCACCTCGCCCACCTCGCCGTTGTAGCTGTTCTCGATGGGCAGCACCGCGCAGTCGCATTCGCCGCTGACCACCGCCTCATAGGCGGAGCGGAAATCCTTATAGCCGATCCGGTTCCCGTCGGGGAAGATCCGGCCGGCGGAGATGTGGGCGAAGGCCCCCTCCACGCCGCTGTAGGCCACTCTGAGCTGCTGGCTCAGTCTGGCCTGATAGTCCCGGCTGAGGGCCATGGTGTGCTGCAGGAACTGGACGTAATACTCCCGGATCACACCGTTCTGGATGTAATTGCTGTTGCGCTGGATCAGCGCCTGCTCTCTCGCGGTGTCCAGGATGGGGAGCCCGTGCTCCCGCTTGTGCTCCGCCACCAGTTCCACTGCTTTCATCCGCTGTTCAAACAGCTCCGCCATCTGTTGGTCGATTGCGGAAATCTGCGCTCTTGCCGTTTCCAGTTTATTCAATGCTGATCACTCCGTGTAGGTTTTCATCAATGCTTCCATGGCCGGCAGGGCTCTGCGGACGGTGTCGGTGTCCACGCAGTAGCTCAGGCGCACATAGCCGGGATAGCCGAAGATTGTGCCGGGCACCAGCATCACTTCAAACTGCTTTGCCCGCTCACAGAAGGCGTAGTCATCCGGCTCCGGCGACTTTACGAACAGATAGAAGGCCCCATCGGGCTTTGCCATCTCATAGCCGTATTTCGTCAGCTCGGAGCAGAGCAGATCCCGGTTGTTTTTGTAGATGCTGAGATCGCTGGTCTTGTCCAGCACCTTCGGCAGCATATACTGAAACAGCGTGTTGATATGCAGATAGCCCAGGATCCGCCCGGCCCCGCAGATCGAGGCGTAGAGATCGTCGTGCTCCGCAGCCTTGGGCGGCACCAGAATGTAGCCGATCCGCTCCCCGGGCAGGGACAGACACTTGCTGTAGGAGTAGGTGTAGATCGTGTTGTCGTAGTGGTTGGGGATGAAGGGGAGCGTCACGTTGTCGTCGTAAACCAGCTCCCGGTAGGGCTCGTCCGCCAGAATGTAGATGGGTCGACCGAACTCCGCCTGCTTTTTCCGAAGGAGATCGGCCAGCGCCGTGACGGTCTCCTGGGTGAAGATCGTGCCGGCGGGGTTGTTGGGGCAGTTGATCACAAGGATCCTGGTATGTTCGTTGATGGCGGCCTCCAGCGCCTCCAGATCGATCTGGAAATCCCCGGCCCGCAGCCCCACGGTCACTACCTTACCGCCGAAGCCCGCGGCGTAGATGGCGTACTCGGGGTAGTAGGGGGCAAACTGGATCACCTCGTCCCCCGGCAGCAGCACCGCCTTCATCACGATGGCGAGGGCAGCGGAGGCACCGGCGGTGAGATAGAGATCTCCGGCGGAATAATCGGTGCCGTAGCGGAGGTTCAAGTCTGCCGCCACCGCGTCACGGACCCAGGGGAGTCCCGGCGCGGGGGTGTAGCTGTGAAGCTGGGCAGGGGGTACGGTGTTCAGGATCTCCTTCAGTGTCTCGGTCACGATCTCCGGCGCCGGGACGTTGGGGTTCCCGATGCTGAAGTTGAAAACCTTCTCCGCGCCGATCTCCGCAGCGCGCTTCGCCGCGTATTCCGAGATCACCCGGATCAGATTCTGTTCCTTTCCGCATTGCAGCGCGTCCTGAGGAAACATTTGGATTCCACCTTTCATCCATTAAAAAAAGCCTTGCCCTTCGGCAAAGCTGCAATTCCTGATTTTGACTGCTTTGAACCGAATCATGCGATTGTGCTGCGATCGTAGGAGTATCCATAAAAATAGCCAGCAAAAGAAGCCGCAAACTTCTCTGCGGCAGCATAATAAGCATAGCTGAAACGATGTTTCATGGCAACTCCTGAACGCAGCCAAATTCGGCTCAGTTTCTTTGGTACTTTATAAATATACGCTCATTTCCATCATTCGTCAATAGAAACTTTAACGATATTTTACTTTAAATGGATAGATTTTTGGTCAAAACGAAAAAGCCGATGGATGCACCGGCTGAGAGGAGTGATGCGTAAAAATTCTGGTTTCTCGCTCGTTCCGGCCATGCAAACTTCAGCTTAAATCCCTGCGAAGACACTCGGCACGCCACACGAAAAAAATCCACCGGCGTGAACCGATGGATTTTTGTCTTTTATTCAGCGGGTTTCGGGCTCTCGGCGGGGGCGGGGGATTCGGTGACCTCCGGCGTCGCCTCGGGAGCAGGGGTCTCCGTCACTTCCGGCGTTGCTTCGGGTGCGGGAGATTCCGCCGCCGGGCTCTCAGTGGGCTCCGGACTCTGCACGGGGGCGGGGGTCTCCTCGGGGATCTCCAGATCGTCGGGATCGTTCAAAAGGGTGAAGGCATTGAGCCTCAGCAGCACGGTGCAGGCCTCGGCTCTGTTGGCGCCCTCCAGCGGTGCAAAGCCGGTATCGCGGCCGTTCAGGAGGCACTTTTCATAGCAGAAGCAGACGTCGCTCTTGGCAAATTCGCTGATGAGCTTGAAGTCTTTGATGAGCTTCTGGGTCACCTCGATGGTGGACTCGATCTTGAAGCCCTTGTGCTTCAGATACTTGGCCATGATGTGGGCCATCTGTTCGCGGGTGATGGGCTGTGTGGGGCCGAAGGTGCCGTCATCAAAGCCATTGATGATGCCTGCATTCACCGCCCACTGGACGCTCTGGGCGTAGTACATCTCAGCGCCGAAGTCCGGGAAGGGGCTGGTCTTGACCTCCGGCAGCTCCTCACCGCTGACGCGGGCCAGCATGGTGACGAAATCCGCGCGGGTCAGGGAACGGTCGGGCTTGAAGCTGTGATCCGGGTAGCCGTTGATCCAGCCGTTGGCGATGGCGGTGTCGATGCTGTCCTTGGCCCAGTGGTTCTCATAGTCCAGCAGCACCACGGGATCCACAGGCTCGGTGCCGTCCTTTTTCACCAGTCCGTAATAGGCGGCGATGCCCTCGGCGTCGGCCTGGGCCAGAGCGGCCAGCTTCTTGTCGGTGTTCAAATAGCCGTTGAAGTCCGCTTCACTGGTGATGAAGCAGTGCTCCACGATGAAGGCGGGCAGGTTTCTCCACATGCCGCCCCGGACGATGCCGTAGTAGTCCGCCACGGAGCCGTCGGGGTTCTTGTAGTCCTGGGAGTTCCGGGGCAGGTGGCCGCGGTTCACCAGACCCAGGGCGGAGAGCCTCGTGAGGATGTTGGCGCCGATGGCATAGGCCACGTCGGCGGCGCCGGAATTGTAGTTGCCGTTGCTGTCCAGCATCATGGCGCCGTGGATGTCCTTGTTGGTGCTGGCGTTCAGATGGAGACTCACCAGCACGTCGGCCTGCATCTCTGCGGCATACTCCACGCGGGGGGCGATCTTCTTCGGGTTGATGACTGCGGGATCGCCGTCATTGTCCTCGCGGGTCATGACCACCAGCACGTCCCGGTACTCCTCCAGATCCGCCTTCAGATACTGGGCGATCTTCAATACCAGATCCGCCTCGTGATACTCCACACCATTGTAAGTGGCGCAGGCGCCGGGATCGGTGGAGCCGTGGCCGGGGTCCAGACAGATCACCAGCCAGTCGTCAGAATCTGAGGGCTTGGGCGTCACCTCCGGAATGTCCGAGGGGAGGGGCTCCTCGTCACCCTCGGGCTCATAGGGCGCCGGGGACTCCTTGACGGGAGCTGTGGTGGTTTCCGGTTCCTCAGGGCTGTCTCCCTCGGCGGCAAAGGCGGCCGTCACCAGGGAGAAGCAGAGGATCAAAACGAAAAACAGGGAGAGAAAACGTTTCATATCGTTTGGGGACTTGCGTCCCGACCTCCTTCGGGAAATTTGCGCCATCTGCACAGATAACCAGATTCTAACACACGTTTACATAAAAATCAATCTGAAGTTTTACGTTTTGTAACAATTTTGCAGATTTTCTACCTTTTTCACAGATATGGTTTGACAGAAGCAGGGAACCATGTTAGATTAAGACCAGAGAATCCGATGGTGGATACCATAGGTAAAGGAGAAAAAAACAATTATGAATATGACATTGGTAGTAATGGCGGCCGGTCTCGGCTCCCGCTACGGCGGCGTCAAGCAGGTGGAAAAGGTTGGCCCCGGCGGCGAGATCCTTATGGAGTACGCCATCTACGACGCAGTCCACGCGGGCTTTGACCACATCGTTCTGATCATCAAGCCGGAGATGCTCGATGACGTGAAGGAGCTCTTCGGCGACCGGATCGAGGCACGCACCGGCATCAAGATCGACTACGCCTTCCAGGATCCCAAGCGCTTCACAGAGCATTACAACATGCCGGCCGAGCGGGTCAAGCCTCTGGGCACGGTCCACGCGGTGCTTTGCGCCAAGGACGTGATCAAGACCCCCTTCGCCGTCATCAACGCTGACGACTACTACGGCGGCGCGGCCTTCGGCACCGTCACCGAGATCCTGCCGAAGCTCCAGGACGCCCAGCACAGCGCCATGGTGGCCTACGAGCTGCAGAACACTGTCAGCCCCTACGGCACCGTTACCCGCGGCGTATGCGTCACGGAGAACGACATCCTGCAGAAGGTCCGGGAGACCTATAAGATCAAGCTGTTTGAAGACGGCACCATCCGCGACACCTCCGAGTCGGAGGACGGCCCGATCCTGCCGCCGGACACCCCGGTGAGCATGAACCTCTGGGCCTGGCATCCGGAGATCCTGGATGTGATGGAGCAGTATTTCTACGACTTCCTGAACGGCCTCAAGCCCGACGACATCAAGAGCGAATGCCTGCTGCCCATCATGATGGATCAGCTCATCGCAGAAGGGAAGATCGAGACCGTGGTGCTCCACACGCCTGACCGCTGGTTCGGCCTGACCTATCAGGAGGATAAGCCCGGTGTGGTGGCCGGCCTCCAGGCGCTCCACGACGCCGGCGTGTACCCGGACACTTTGTGGGATTGAGTGACAAAAAATCTGTTTTGGCACCAAGCGCGAATCTTTCAGAAAATAAGTCTTGACAATTCCGACATTTCTGTTATAATAACTTTTGCGCTTGCGAGAGTGCTGGAACAGGTAGACAGGCACGTTTGAGGGGCGTGTGTCAACCGACGTGGGA
>CADCQK010000232.1 GCA_902803575.1 Oscillospiraceae bacterium | reverse complement strand
AACGCCGCCGTGGTATTTTAAAGCGCGAACAGTTGCAACGATAACGACTGCCGACGGGGTCAGACCCGCCATGCGGCACTTGATGTCCAGGAACTTCTCCGCGCCCAGATCCGCTGCGAAGCCCGCCTCGGTGACGGTGTAGTCCGAGAGCTTCAGCGCCATGCGGGTGGCGATGATGGAGTTGCAGCCGTGGGCGATGTTGGCGAAGGGGCCGCCGTGGATGAAGGCGGGAGTCCCCTCCAGGGTCTGCACCAGATTCGGCTTGATGGCGTCCTTCAGCAGCGCCGCCATGGCGCCCTCGGCCTTCAGGTCATGGGCGGTGACAGGCTTGCCGTCGTAGGTGTAGCCCACGATGATCCGGGCCAGTCGGGCCTTCAGATCCATGATGTCGGCAGCCAGGCAGAACACGGCCATGATCTCGCTGGCGACAGTGATCTCAAAGCCGTCCTCTCTGGGGACGCCCTGGAGTCTGCCGCCGAGACCGTCCACGATCTGGCGGAGCTGGCGGTCGTTCATATCCACCGCGCGCTTCCAGGTGATGGATTTCGGGTCGATGCCGAGGCTGTTCCCCTGCTGGATGTGGTTGTCCAGCATGGCGGCCAGCAGGTTGTTGGCTGCACCGATGGCATGGAAGTCGCCGGTGAAGTGGAGGTTGATGTCCTCCATGGGCACCACCTGGGCATAGCCACCGCCGGCAGCGCCGCCCTTGATGCCGAAGACCGGGCCGAGGCTGGGCTCACGCAGTGCCACCACAGCGTTCTTTCCCAGCTTACGAAGGCCGTCGGTGAGGCCCACACTGGTGGTGGTCTTGCCTTCGCCCGCCGGGGTGGGGGTGATGGCGGTGACCAGGATCAGCTTGCCGTTGGGCTTTTGCTCCAGATCCTTCAGAAGGCGGTTGTCCACCTTGGCCTTGTAGCGGCCGTACTGCTCCAGATATTCCTCCGGCACGCCGGCGGTCTCGGCGACTTCCCCGATGGGGCGCATCTTGCAGGCCTGCGCGATCTCAATGTCCGTTAAAAAAGCCATGAATCTGTCTCCCTTTTTTTATTTTTGAAACTTGTCCTTCATCTCTTCGAACAGGGCATCCAGCGCGTCCCGGTCGCCGGTGAATTTGTACTTGTGCTCCGGCATGGGGAACTGGCCCTCTTTGACTTCCTTGATGTAGTCGATCATGCCCTGGGTGGCAACGCCGGCGATGTCACAGTATTTCTTTGCAAACTTCGGGGTAAAGTTCTTGTACATGCCCAGCGCGTCGGCGGCCAGCAGCACCTGACCGTCGGTGTCGGCGCCGGCGCCAATGCCGTAGACCGGGATCGGCAGCATCTTGTGCACGTAGGCGCAGACCTCCTCCGGCACGCCCTCCAAAAGCAGGCAGCGGGCGCCCGCCTCATAGACGGCGATGGCGTCCTCGATGATGGCCTTCGCAGCCTCGGCGGTGCGGCCCTGGGCCTTGAATCCGCCCATGGCGGCGGAGGACTGGGGCGTGAGACCAATGTGGCCAAAGACCACCATGCCGGCGTTCACGATGGCGCGGATCTTGTCCGCGACAGCCACGCCGCCCTCCAGCTTGATGGCGTCCACGTCCGCTTCCTTATAAAAGCGCAGAGCGTTTTTCACCGCGTCCTCGGCGCTGATGTGGTAGGAGCCGAAGGGCATGTCGCCGATCAGGTAGGTGTTGGGCGCGCCGCGGCGGACCGCCTGAGCGTGGGCGATGGAGACGTCCATGGTCACCGGAACGGTGCCCGGATAGCCGTAGACAATCATGCCCACCGAGTCGCCGCAGAGGATCATGTCCATGCCGGCTTCCTCGGCGTAAGAGGCGAAGCACGCGTCATAGAGCACCATCCAGACCGCCTGTTCGCCGGTCTCTTTCATCTTATAGAGATCGAGAATCGTTTTCTTCTTTGCCATTTTGGAACCCTCCCATAAACAAAAAATTCCTGTGTCCAAATTAGCATGATTGTGCCGGAATGTCAATGTACGAAAATGCAGAAAAAAGGCCGATCATCTCAAGGGTTTCCGTCTCACCCGCCAGCGCAGGATGCCGTTCTGCCCTTCCCGGATTCCGCATATGCTGATGGGGAAAAGGAGGAATGTCTATGGCATATGAGGACAGACGCGCAGCAGTACCCCCATTAAAACCCCATCAGGTGACCCTTGCAGAGCGGGAGAAGCTGACCGTCACCGGTGTGGAGGAGGTGCTCCGGTTCGACGAAAACGAGGTGGAGCTCCGCACCAGCCGGGGGCGGCTTCTGGTCAGAGGTGAGAATCTGCACGTGGGCAGGCTGGCCATCGAGAGCGGAGAGCTGGGGGTGGACGGCACGGTGGCGGAGCTGGTCTACGCAGATGAGCCGGAGCCCGGCGGCTTCTTCCAGAGGCTCTTCGGGTGACGGTTCCCATCGACGCCCAGGCAAGGCTGCTGGGGATCTGCCTCGCGCTGGGCATCACACTGGCGGGAGTGTTTGATTTCCTTCGGGCGCTGAGAAGAAAGCTCCCCGGAAAGCTGCTGCCGGGGCTTCTGGATCTGCTCTTCGCGGCCCTGACCCTCTGGGCGCTGTTTCTGCTGGGGATGGTCTCCCCCATCGGCAGGCTGCAGCCGATGCCGCTGGCGGTGGTGTTTCTGGGGGCGCTGGCCTATGGTTTTTGGCTGCGGCCCTGGCTGTTTCCAGTTTTTTCCTGGTTTTGGGTGGGAATTGGCCGCCCGGTACATATTTTTATAAAAAAAATTCAACTTTTTTTCAAAAAACTCTTTCCAAATCTTGAAAAGTGGTTTACAATAATCAAGAATCTACCCACGACAGCCGTGAGAAAAAGGAGGGAGTCGAGCCATGCAGAACCACAAGGTGCGCTTCACCAAGCCAGCCATCGGTATCGTGATCCTGATCCTGGTTCTGATGATTCTCGGCACGGTCACGCTGATCCACGCAAAAAACGAGCTGCGCGATCTGCAGACGCAGACCGAGACGCTCCAGCAGGAGGTCACCAAAACCGTCGAGGAAAACGCCGCACTCACCTACAAGATCGAGCACAGCGACGATCCCGAGATGATGGAGCAGGCCGCCCGCGAGGAGCTGGGACTGGTCAAGCCCGGCGATAAGGTCTTTTACGATACCAACCACTAAGCGCACAATCGCATTCAGATAGAGAACAAGGAGCAGCGCAACATGCCAGTAATCGAAGTTGGAGCCATCCTAGAGGGAACCGTCAGCAGCATCGCGAAATTCGGCGCCTTTGTCAATCTGCCGGAACGCCGCAGCGGATTGGTGCACATCTCTGAGATCGCCTCTCAGTATGTGGCCGACGTGAACGACTTTTTGAAGGTCGGCGATCCGGTGAAGGTGAAGGTCCTCGCCATCACCCCGGAGGGAAAGATCAATCTCTCCATCAAACAGGCGCAGCCGACCCAGGCCGCTCCCCAGCGGGAGCACCGTTCCGCCCCCAGGCCCCAGCAGCAGACCCAGCCCCGCCGGGACGTCAGCACCCCTCAGGGTGTGGTCTACGGCAGCACCGGGGACGCTGACTTCGAGGATCAGCTCAAGCACTTCATGCAGGAGTCTGACAAGCGCATGGCCGGAAACCGCCTCTACAGCGACCGCAGCCGCGGCAGACGCAGAGGCAAAGGCTGAGAAAGTTTACACACGGCATGGCTCCCGGCTGTGCCGTGTTGCATTTTCAAAGGATAAAGAGATATGAAAACACTGACGATCTTGTATATGCGCGGCTGCCCCTACTGCCGGATGGCGAAAAAGGCGGTGGAAGCGCTGCAATCCGAGAATGCGAGGCTTGCTCAGGTTCCGGTAACCTGGATCGACGAGAACCGGGAGCGGGAGGCCGCTCTCCCCTATCAGGATTACTGGTACGTGCCCAGCCTGTACATCGATCATGAAAAACTCTATGAGGCCCACCCCGGCGACACCTATGAAGCCATTCTGGAGCAGGTGCGGCTGGGACTGGAGCGGGCGATTCAATAACATACACACAAGGAGAACCCTATGGACGATTTACAAAGCATCGCGCTTTTGATCGATGCGGACAACACCCAGCCCTCCAAGATCGAGGCGGTGATCCGTGAGATTTCCACCCACGGCCGCATCGTGGTCAAGCGCGCCTACGGAAACTGGAGAAAGGACTCCCTGAAAAACTGGGAGGGCGAATTGAAGCGCCTCGCCATCAAGGCGGAGCAGCAGTTCGACTACGTCAGCGGCAAGAATGCCACCGACATGGCTCTGGTCATCGACACCATGAATCTGCTGCACCGCGGCATTTACGACGCCTTCGTCATCGTCTCCAGCGACAGCGATTTCACGCCGCTGGCCATCCACCTGCACGAATCCGGTGTCTACGTCATGGGCGTGGGTGAAAAGAAGACCCCGGAGCCCTTCCGCAACAGCTGCGACGCCTTCGTGTTTCTGGAAAACCTGGAGGAGCCCAAGAAAAAGAAGAAGAAGAGCCAGAAAAAGTCTGCTTCCAAGGCTGCCAAAGCCGTCGAGCCGGAAACAGAAGTGCCAGAGATTGAGGAGCCGGAGGAAACTTCCGACACCGCCGACATCGACGAAATCCACAATCTGCTGCATCTGGCCTCGGACAAGTATCAGGACGCAGACGGCTTCGTGAACATCTCCACCGCCGGCAACTTTCTCAAGCGCGCCCTGCCGGATTTCGACACCCGCACTTACGGCTATGTGAAGCTCACCAAGCTCCTGAAGGCCTTCCCTGAGAAGTACCAGATGCGCCACCAGCCCAACAAGGACGCGGTGCTGTATCGGTGTCTGGACAATGACACAAACTGAAAACTCTATTATAGTAGAACCGGCGTGACCGTGATGGTCACGCCGGTTTTTCTGATTTGTTAGTATGATACAGAGTCAAAACCCGATGTTTGATATACCTCGAAAGGCTTCCCCTTGAGGGGAAGCTGTCAGCCGCAAGGCTGACTGATGAGGTGTCTTTTCATGTTTCCTCAATGCTCGTTAGTTCCAGCCGTCTCAAAAGGTCAGCACACACTCCGTCAAAATTCCGATTAATATCGTCATTAGAATATCGGCCAACTGAGATTCCAAGCCGGTTCAGCGCGTGGTCTCTCTCCTGGTCGGAAGCGGCGCCCTCATTCTCATAGTGCTGTGAGCCGTCCAGTTCGATGACAAGTTTACTTGAAGCACAATAAAAATCGACAATGTAATGGTCGATGACCTTTTGCCTATTGACTGTAACCGGAAGCTGTTTCAGGAAGTCATACCAGAGTCGACGTTCCTTTTTTTGTCATCTCTCGGCGCAGCTTCTGCGCGTTTTTTCTTAATTTGGGGTTGTTCGTAAGATTCAAGGATTTCCACCTCATCCGTCGCGGCTGGCGCCGCGCCACCTTCCCCTCAAGGGGAAGGCTTATTATTCCTCGCTCTGCGCTAGTTCAAAAAGAAATGCATCAGAAACCCGATCAGAATGCAGACAGCAAATGTAATCACGGCACTGCCGATCACCAGAAGGATCTTCTGATACGGCCGCTTGCCGATCTCCCGCTGCTTCTGGATATCATCCAATCGCTTTCCCTCATAAAACGCCACGATTTCTTTGTATGTTTGCACATCATTGTCCTTTTTGACTTTTTCAACCTTCAAAGCATAGTACATGGCGGCTGCAAAAAGAATGCCCCACGGGATGAATGCCCAGGTGCCAAGCCACATGAACAGCGGCACCGCCGACACAGCTACGACGATCAGCAATACGGTATAGATGGTTCCGTAGCGCTTCATTTTATCGATTTCTTCTTTTCGGATTACGTCTTTCATCGCATCAATATCTCCTTTGATGAGTTGATCAAGAGAGACTTGAAAGACTTCACTCAGCAATACCAAGTTGTTCACATCCGGATAGGTTTTATTATTTTCCCAATTTGAGATGGTCTGCCTCGAAACATATATGCGGTCGGCCAGTTCCTCCTGGGACAGCTGCGCCTTCTGCCGACTGGTTTTCAGTTGTTCTCCGAGTTCCATCGTTTCACCTCCCTGCGGTCATACTAACCAAAAAATCACAACTCAGCAATCAAAGAGCATTGACATCGGGTGATTTTGCCGTGTCAAAAGGTTTTTACATCCCATCCAATCCCGGTTTGTTGGGATCATTATACCATTCACTCATCCGGAACGCCAGATGATACAGCCGGTTTTATTCTGCTGCTCCCGAAAAGTCCGGAGGGAGGCGCTTCCTTCCGAAGCGCCTCCCTCACGCGGCTCTTTTTTGTTTAAAAATCGAAGGTATAGCTGCCGTCGATCTCCAGCAGCGGGATCCCGACGCCGCCGTTGGCTTTCACCTCGTCGTAGATCGGCTCCCGGTCGCGGATGCGAAGGAATGCCTTCAGGTTCTCCAGCTTCTCGATGTCCATGAACTCCACCGGGATGTTCTTCTCTTCAAACTGCGCGAGACATTCCCTTGTGTCGGGGCGCTGGGTGGTACCGTAAACTTTGATTGCCATGGTCTGCTCCTTTCTGCTGTTTTAGATTCCAGAAAATGTATTTTCTGTATCATAGCAGAAAGAAAGGAATTTGTAAAGACTAGTCTGTCCCCCACTTTCGCATATCCTTCAGAAGGATCGCGTAGGAGATCAGGATGGTCAAAAGGTCTGCAGTCACCTGGGCCCAGGCGAGGCCGTACATGCCGAGGAGCCGATTTAACAGGAACAGCATCGGAATGTTCAAAACCGCCCAGCGGAGCACCGCCAGCAGCAGCGACCGCCGCCCGTCCCCCAGTCCCTGATACAGGAACACGCAGAAGAAGCAGAAGAACATCAGCACTGCCGCCACCGAGCGGATCCGGAGCAGACCCACGCCGGCAGTCAGGGTGGCTTCGTCCCGGATGAAGAAGAGGACGATCTGCCTGGTGAACAGCTCGTATGCCGCCACACTGATCACCGCCACCGTGAGACCCGCCTTCAGGGTGCATTTCATGATCTCCCGGATGCGTTTATAGTCCTTCAGAGCGTAGCTGTATGCCACCAGCGGCACCATGCCCTGACAGAGGCCAATGCCGATCTGCTGCGGCAGCCGCTCCGCCTTCAGGACGATGCCGATGGCGGCGAGGGCCGTCTCTCCGTAGCCGGACATGAGACGATCCAACACCATATAATCCACGTCGAACAGCAGCGTGCCCACCGTCCCCGGGATGCCCACCACATAGATGGCGCTGCGGCTGTCCTTGTTCGGATTACCAATCAGCGTCGGGTGGATCTCTTTTTGCTTTTTGAAAAACACGATGCCGCAGTATGCGCAGGAGATCAGGTTGCTCAACAAGGTCGCGATGCCCACGCCCAGTACCTCGTTGCCTCTCGGCAGCAGGACGAACATAAACAGCGGATCCAGCGCCAGATTCAAAATGCCGCCCAGCGCCACCCCGACGCCCGCCTCTCTCGACAGACCCAGGCTTCGAAGCAGGTTCGACAGCACGTTGGAGGTGATGGTGGGAATGCCGCCGATGACCAAGACCGTCAAAAGGTAGATCCTTGCGTAGGGGAAGGTTTTCTCTCCGGCGCCCAGAAGGGTCAGGATCGGTCTGGTGAAAACCAGCAGTCCAATGGAAAACAGCAGCGCCACCAGCGCGCCCCAGCGGATGCAGTAGGCGGCGGCTCTGGAGGCCTCTCCCCTGTCCTCTTTTGCCAGAAGCTTCGGCAGCAGCGCTCCGCCGCCGATGCCGAAGAGGCCGCCCAATGCCAGCGTCAGGTTGAACACCGGGAGGATCAGCGAGACCCCCGCCACCATGTTGGGGTCGTTGGTCTGGCCGATGAAGTAGGTGTCCGCCAGATTGTAGACCAGCACGATCAGCTGGCTTACCACCGCGGGGACCGCCATGGTCTTCACCGCCTGGGGCACCGTCATGGTGCGGAAGATCTCTTCGGTTGTGGGCTTTGCTGCCATGGTGGTCCCCCCTTTCGTGCTGTTAATTTATAATTGTATCACAGAATGTCGGCATTTCGCAAGCTCCGCCGTCTGTTTCCGAAGAATCCCGCATAAGCTGATGCAGAAACGGAGGTTTGCTTATGACGAAAACACTTCCAACCTGGGTTCGAACCCTGCTGTCCGCGCTGGCGCTGGCGGCAGCAATCGCCGTGATTATCTGGGTCATCCACGAGCCCGCCATCGTGGGTGCCGCCGTCAGCCAGCGGCAGCTGCCCATCTACTGCGTCCAAAAGGAGGAAAAAGTCGCCGCTCTCAGCTTCGACGCCGGCTGGGGCAACGAGGACACCCAGCAGCTCATCGACATCCTCACCGCCCACGACGTCCGGGCCACTTTCTTTCTGGTGGGTGACTGGGTTGATAAGTATCCCGAGTCGGTGAAGGCCCTCAGCGACGCCGGGCAGGAGATCATGAACCACTCCGGCACCCACCCGCACTTAAGCCAGCTCACCACCGAGGAAATCCAGGCCGAGGTCAACAGCTGCTCCGACAAGGTGGAGGCCATCACCGGAAAGCGCCCCACCCTCTTCCGCTGCCCCTATGGCGAGTATGACGACCATGTGATCGAGGCGGTGCAGGGCCTCGGCGTCACGGCCATCCAGTGGGATGTGGAGCGTTCCCAAACAGTTTACAACCGTTGATATACAAGGGCTGCAGGGTTTGAAAACAGTTATTTTAAGGGGCAAAAAAACAATCCGCATTTCTCGTGCCCGAGAGATGCGGATATTCTTATATGTAATTAGATTTTCCAGATGATTTCAACATCGTCTGCGGACAGCAGAATTTTGCGGATGAACTGCTTCGCGATGGTTTTCTTCTCATCCAGAGGAAGTGTACGAAAGACAATCTTGCTGTGGAATACCGGACGCGAGGCGTCACGCTTCCGTTCTTGGAGCAGCTGTTCACGTTCCTCTTCGATTCTCGCCAGCGCTCTTTGAAGATAGGCCGGAGAGAGCGTCGTGTCTTCCGCGAAGGCGTCCATGAGGCGATCCGCCTTCTGATCCAGCTCGTCCAGCTTTTTGGAATAGTTGTCCTCCTTCGGAACCGGTACGGCTTCCTCCGGACACTCGTCCAGCATGGCTTGGATCTGATCGGAGATCAGGGCCTCCAGTTCTGTTAAATCCACCTTGATGTCTGCCTTGCAGATCTTGCGTGAAAAGCGTCCAACACAATAAAGATACCTATGATCCTTGCTCGGTTTTACTGTGATGCCATAGCCACAGCTGGCACACTTCATTAGCCCTGTGAGCCATGTATGTTTGCCCATGGCGTCGCGGGAAAGTTGCTGATTGTTTGCCAGCTTGTTCTGGCATTGAAGCCAGAGCTCCGGGGCAATGAAACCCCGGCTGTTCAGAATCGAGACGCTGTGATCCTGCACACTGGTGTATTTCCGCTTTGCGCGGTCCCGCTTGCCAACCAGCAGAACACCGTGCACACCGTCAAAATCCTCAGCGGGCGATGTCACTTT
>CADCQK010000231.1 GCA_902803575.1 Oscillospiraceae bacterium | reverse complement strand
TGGCGGTGGTGTCGTTGACCTCCTCGCACAGCATGACGCTGCGGTCATTCAGCAGACGGGAGAAAATGTCATCAGAGCGCTCCCCGCGGGAGGTCTGCTCCACAACATACGGTACCAAACTCATTGAAATATGCTCCTTTCCAAATTCGCTTACCCAAGAGAGCATAGCCAAATTGTCTATTTTTTACTCTGCGGAAGGGGCTTCCTCAGCGGCGGGAGCCTCAGGAGCCGGATCGGGCTCGGCATCGATGGCGTTGTCGCGGATGATCTGCGCAGCCTTGCGGCGGGACAGGTCAGCCTTCACCACGTCAGCGTTCACATACTGACGCACCTGATCGGCCTCCATGCCGTAGGTCTCGGCCATGTCCTTGAGGGCCTGCTCGAAGTCCTCTTCACTGACCTCGATCTTCTCAGCCTCGGCAATGGCGTCCAGCAGCAGCTCGGTATTGAGCTCGAAGTTGGCCTGGGGACGCATGACGGAGCTCCAGGTGTTGTAGTCGATGGACAGCGCCTTGAGGATCTCGTCGCGGGTCATATCCATCGGCATCATGCCCATGGAGCTGGCATAGGTGCGCAGCTGCTCTTCCAGCTTATCCTCTACCATGACGTCGGGGATCTCCACTTCCATGACGTTGATGGCAGCTTCCATCAGCTGCGCGCTGTAGGCGCCTTCCTGCTCTTCGTCGAACTTCTTCTTCAGATCCTCGCGGAGATGATCGGTGTACTCAGCCATGGTGTCGAAGTCGGAGATGTCCTTGGCCAGCTCGTCGTCCAGCTCAGGCAGCTCCTGCTCCTGCACGCCCTTCAGGGTGACTTTGAACACAGCGGCCTTGCCGGCCAGCTCGGGGGTGTACTCCTCGGGGAAGGTGACGTTCACGTCGCGCTGCTCGCCGACGCTCATGCCGACCACCTGATCCTCAAAGCCGGGGATGAAGGTGCCGCTGCCCAGCTCCAGATCGTAATCATCGCCCTTGCCGCCGTCGAAAGCGACCTCATCCACGAAGCCCTCGAAGTCGATGGTCACGCGGTCGCCGTTCTGGGCGGGACGCTCCACGTCGATCAGACGGGCGTTGCGCTTGCGGACAGCCTCCAGCTCCTCGGTGACACGGCTCTCGTCAAATTCGGCTTCCGGCTTTTTGGCCTTGATGCCGCGATACTCGCCCAGCTTCACCACGGGGTACAGAACCACACCAAAGGTGTAGGTGAGAACCTTCTCGTCAGAGATGTCGATGTTCTCGATGGTGGGACGGCCGACCATCTTCAGGCCGGTCTCGGCAAAGCCGGTGCCAAAGGCCTCGTCAGCCAGATCCTCAACGGCCTCTTCAAAGAAGATCTCCTTGCCGTAGAAGCCCTCAATGACCTTGCGGGGAGCCTTGCCCTTGCGGAAGCCAGGCATATAAATATCCTGCCGGTTGCGGATATAGACCTGATTGACAGCCTTGTCAAAGACGTCGGCGTCAACGACAACCTGGAAGGATGCGGTGTTGTTTTCTTTTTTCTCGATGTTCTGGACGTTCATTGGTACTTTTTCCTCCTAATCCTGCTTGAGCAGGATGTGATTTACAAAATTACAGGCTTATACACTATACCAGATTGTCCCGACAAAATCAACACAATATTTTCGAAGAATCCCATTGAATTGGAAAAGATTCTGCATTTTTGTTCCTATTTTCACGATTCGGGACGAAAAAGATGAAACTGTTGATTGACAGGCCCGCGGGTAAAATGATATTCTATTCACAACAAATCAACCAGAAAGGATCGAAGCGAACATGAAACAGAAGCTCGTTTATTATTTCAGCCCCACCGGCGGCACCCAGAAGGTGGCCGAGGCCATCGGAAAATACGCGGAATGTCCTCCTGTGGACATCATCGTCGACGCCTACGACGCAGAGGCGGATGCGGATGCCCTGATCTATTTCTGCGTACCCGTCTACGGCGGCCGTGTGCCGAAGCCCATGTATGAGCGTATGCAGCACATTACCGGCAAGAAGACTGCCGCTGTGGTCGTGACCGTCTACGGCAACAACGAGGTCGGCGACGCGCTGGTAGAGATGAGCGATCTGTGTGAGAAGTCCAACTTCCGTGTCATCGCCGGCATGGAAATGATCGCCCAGCACTCTCTGACCCCGAAGGTGGCCACCGGTCGTCCGGATGCCTCAGACTTCGGCAAGCTGGAAAGCTTCGTGAAGGAAGTGGAAGCGAAGTATGCCAGAGAGGACTTCTCCGCTCCCAAGCTCCCCGGCAGCCACAAGTATCGCAAATATGTCGGTCTTCCGATCAAGCCCGCCGGTTCCCTCTCCTGCGTGGGCTGCGGCATGTGCTTTGACAACTGCCCCGTGGGCGCCATCCCGGAGAAGCACCTCAGAAGAACCAACTCCCTCAAGTGCATCAGCTGCATGCACTGTGTCCACGTCTGCACCACCGACTCTCGCTACATCCCCAAGGCGGATCAGCTGGTCGTCTATGCCTACCTGAAGAAAAAGGGCGCCCTCGATCGCAAGGAGCCGAAGCTCTATATCTGATCAGAATACAGCAAACAGACCGTACTGTTCCGGTACGGTCTGTTTTTATAGAATTTTATAGGGTATGAAATTCAGATAATCCCCGCTGACCAGGTGGAACTCGGTGCATCCGAGCTTTCCGCGAAAGGCAGATGCGTGTCCCTTTCCGTGGATATGGCCATAGAAGCAGTGAGAGACCGCAAAGCGCTCCAAAAGCTCCAGGATCTCCGGGCACTCATAGCCCTGATACTTCGGCGGATAGTGGAGAAAGACCAGCTTAGGCCGATCCTCTGCGGCCTTCAAAGAAGATTCCAGTCGACCGACCTCCCGCAGCATGATTTTGCGGTCGTGTGCATCGCCCTTTTCTTCTTCAAAGAACCAGCCTCTGGTGCCGCAGAGCGCGTAGTCCTCATAAAGGATGCAGTTGTTGTTCAAAACCTCAAAGCCGGAAAAGTGATTGTCTTCGCAGAAACGGTAAAACTTTGAGGCGGTATTCCACCAGTAGTCATGGTTCCCCTTCACAATGATCTTTTTTCCGGGAAGCTCGGAGAGAAATCGGAAATCCTCCACAGCGCTCTCCAGCGACATGGCCCAGCTCAGATCACCGCAGAGCACGCAGACGTCGTCTTCCTGCAATTCAGAAAAGCTGCTGCGGATTTTCTCCACATAGCCGTTCCAGTTTCCGCCGAATTTCTCCATGCTTTTGTCGCCGCCGAGCGATAAATGCAGATCACCGATGGCATAGAGCGCCATGCACTTCCCTCCTTCCGTATGGTTTCCCTGAAACTGTGCATACTAACCCTGACCGGATTTGCCGGAACACATTTCAGGAGGAAACAAGGATGAATAAAAACCGCTGTGAGCCCATTCAGGGCGTCGGCTGCAACGTGGAAAACTGCGCCTACAACGAAAGCGGCAAGGAATGCCACGCCGAGCACATTCAGGTGCGCAACGACCAGGCTCAGACCAAAAGTGAGACCTTCTGCAGCACCTTCTCCCAAAAGGAACACAGATTCTAAAAAACGGCGGCTGATGCCGCCGTTTTTGATTCTTAGATAAAATCGAGAACCGTCTTCGGCATCTCGCTTTTTTCCACACAGCCGTTGAAGCGAACCTCCCGCTCCGCCAGACCGGCCAGCGGCTTCGGCGCTGGAATTCCGGAGGCCTCGCTCAGGCGGTCGATCAGCTGCACACCGGGCGCGTCGGCATTTCCGCCGATGGCCGTGAGTACATGGTCGCAGAACTTAAAGGGGCTTGCGGTGGAGACCACCACGGCGGGGGTGTCATCACCGGTCTCCTTTCGATAGTCGCAGAGCACCTGATAGGCCACGGCGGTGTGGGTATCCATCAGGTAGTGGTGCTCCGCCCAAAGGCTCCCGATGGCGGCACGCGTACGCACATCGTCACAGAAGCCGCAGGAGAATTCACTCTGAAGCTTTCCGAGGAGCTCCCGGCTCACGGTGTACTGTCCCTGCTCCCGCAGATCTTTCATATAGCCGTCCGTCTCCGGGGCGCTGCCGCTGAGCGTAAAAAGCAGACGCTCCAGATTGCTGGACACCAGAATGTCCATGGAGGGCGAGGCCGTCACGTGGAAGGGACGATTTTTATTATAGGTTCCGGTGCGGATGAAATCCGTCAGAACGTTGTTCTCATTGGAGGCACAGATAAAGCGGTTCACCGGCAGGCCCATCTGCTTGGCATACCAGCCTGCGAGGATGTTGCCGAAGTTTCCGGTAGGAACCACGAAGTTGATCTTCTCCCCCATTTGGATCCGGCCGGTGTTGACCTCGTCACAGTAGGCAGAAATGTAATACACCACCTGCGGCAGGAGCCGTCCCCAGTTGATGGAGTTGGCAGAGGACAGGAACCAGCCTCGGTCATTGAGCTGAGATGCGATGTCCGCGTTGCCGAAGATCTTTTTAACGCCGGTCTGGGCATCGTCAAAATTGCCCTGCACGGCGCAGACACCCACGTTGCCCCCCTGCTGGGTCACCATTTGGAGCCGCTGTACATCCGACACGCCGCCGTGGGGATAGAACACCATGATTTTGGTGCCTTCCACGTCCGCGAAACCCTGGAGAGCAGCCTTGCCGGTGTCGCCGCTGGTGGCAACCAGAATGCAGACCTTCCGCTGCTCACCGGTCTTTTTCAGAGAAGCAGTCAGCAGATGGGGCAGCAATTGAAGGGCCATATCCTTGAATGCGCAGGTGGGGCCGTGCCAAAGCTCCAGAAAGGAGGTTTTCGCATCCAGCGCATGCACCGGAGCGATGGCGGGATCGTCGAAGTTCTCCCCATAGGCGGCCTTCGCAAAGCCCTCCAGCTCCTCAGTGGAAAACTCTGAGAGGAAGCGGGCCATAACGTTCACGGCTCTCTGACGATAATCCATTTTGCAGAGCGCAGTCAGATCCGGCTCCGTCAGCACCGGGATCTCCATGGGGACAAAGAGGCCTCCATCGGGGGCCAGTCCCCCGGCGATGGCGCCGGCAGCAGTGGTTTCGGTCAGGCTTCTCGTGCTGTAATAATTCATTTCCTTCGCCTCATTCAAATGCGTTCTCGATGTGGCGGATGTCCAGCTTTCGGTAGGGCATCCCCACCTCGCCATAGATTTCAATCACGTCAAAGCGCGGCTGCAGCTCCGTCTCGTTCAGTGCCAGCCACTGCATGGCGGCCGAGCGGACACGGTCCTGCTTCATCGTGCCGACAAACTCTTTTGCCTCGCCAAAATGGTCATTCTTTCGCATTTTGACCTCGACAAAGACGATGTATTCCCGGTTGGAGACGATCAGGTCGATCTCCCCGGTTCGAACTTTATAATTCCTGCCGACGATGCGATAGCCGTGCTTTTTCAAATAGGTCGCGGCCTGTTCTTCGCCAAAGTCGCCGGCGAGCTTTTTGGATTCTGACAGCTTCATATCAGTGCATCTTCTTCAGAAACGACGGCCGGTGCATGGGACTGGGGCCAAACTCCCGCAAAGCCGCATAGTGAGCCTTGGTGCCGTAACCCTTGTGTTTTTCAAAACCATATTCCGGGTACTTTTCAGCCATCTCCAGCATGTAACGATCTCGGGTGACCTTAGCCAGAATGGAAGCCGCGGCAATGTCCGCACATTTGCCGTCACCCTTCACCACGGTTTCCGTGGGAATGCCGAGACCGGGGTCCCGGTTGCCGTCCACCAATGCCAAGGCAGGAACCACGCTCAGCTGCTCTACCGCTCTTCTCATGGCAAGGAACGTGGCACCAAGGATGTTGAATTCCTCGATTTCCTCCACCGCCGCAAAGGCAATTCCATAGGAAACCGCCTGATCTCTAATCACATCAAACAGAGCTTCACGTTGCTTTTCCGTAAGCTTTTTGGAGTCGTTCAATCCCGGAAGCTCCAGCCCCTGCGGCAGGATCACCGCGGCGGCGCAGACCGGACCTGCAAGGGGGCCTCGTCCCGCCTCGTCCACACCGCAGAGGGGTGAAAAGCCGGCGGCGATGCGCTCGTTTTCCAATGTCCAGAGATCCGGTGCGTTCATTCTGCTTCCTCCGGAATTTCCAGCGTGATGCGTCCCAGCTTGCCGGAGCGGTATTCGTCCAGCAGCACGGCTGCCATCCGTTCCGTATCGTACTCACCGCCGGAAATCAGAAATCCGCGTTTTTTTGCGGCCTGCTCCAAAAGTCCGTAGCCGCCAAGCTCCGGGTCCGGTGTGAACTTATATCGCTGCTCCACCGCCTCGGGTGCGGTTTTTGAAAGTCTCAAAAGAAAGTTTGCAGCCAGCGTCTCCCGATCCAGCACCTCGGCCTTGATGGCGCCGGTGATGGCCAGAAGCTCGCCAACCTCCTGACTGTCGAACCGCGGCCAGAGGATGCCCGGGGTGTCCAGAAGCTCCAGGCCCTTGTCCACGGTGATCCATTGCTTGCCTCTGGTGACGCCGGGACGATCTCCGGCAGCGGCGGCCTTTCGGCGTGCCACCTGATTGATAAAGGTGGATTTCCCCACATTCGGGATGCCCAACACCATGACGCGCATGGGACGCCCCACCTGCCCTTTGGCGGCATAGGCGTCAAATTTATCCTTCAGCACCGCACGCACACCGTCTGCAAAGCCCTTGACGCCCTTACCGCTGCGGCTGTCGGTCTCCAGCACATACATGCCCTGATCCCGAAAGGCTTTGCGCCACCGCGCTGTCCATTTTGGGTCCGCCAGATCCACACGGTTGAGGATCACGATCCGCGGCTTGTCGCCGGCGAGACGGTCGATATCCGGGTTCCGGCTGGCCATAGGGATGCGGGCATCGAGGATCTCACAGACCGCGTCCACCTGACGCATCTGCTCCTCGATCATCCGCTGGGCCTTGGTCATATGACCGGGAAACCACTGGATATTCAGTTTTTCAAAATTCTGTTCCATAATCAGTAGGGATTCTTCGCGTTCCACTCCATGTTTTTGATGGGGAAAACGGTGCAGTAAACTCTGCCCATGACGTAACGGGTATCCACGCAGCCCAGGGTCGCATAGCGGCTGTCGGTGGATTCGTTGCGGTTGTCACCCATGACGAAGATGCTGCCCTCGGGTACGGTCACGGGACCCTCAAAGTTTTCACGGTCATAGGTCAGCTCATTAACGTAGTCTTCCTTCAAGGCCACGTTGTCCACATAGACGATGCCGGTGTCGAAGTCGATATCGATCTTCTGGCCGCCGACGGCGATGACCCGCTTGACGATGGGATCGGTCATGAAAGCCTCCTTACGCAGAACGACAATGTCGCCCTGCTTCGGCGTATAGAAGAGATTCGAAATAATGATCTTATCACCGTCGTTCAGCGTAGGATACATGCTGCGGCCGTCCACATTCACCATACGCGCCAGAAAAACAAAGATCAGCACACAGGCGATCAGCGCCGCCAGCACACACTGGATCCAGTCGTAGATCTCAGCTCTGGAGGACTGCACATTCTTCTCCTGCTCCATAGAAAAACACCTCGGTTTCTAAAAGCTCAATAAATTTATTATACACGAAACCATGTCGAAATCGCAATAACAAAATCAATTTTTCCCTATAAAAGCCGAAAAAAGAGGCAAAACGCCTCTTTTTTCGCATTTGGTACCGCTCAGATGAGCTCCTTGACCTTGGCCTTCTTGCCCACACGGTCACGCAGGTAATACAGCTTCGCTCTGCGAACCTTGCCGCGGCGAACCGTATCGACGGACACGATGGTGGGAGAGTGAACCGGGAAAACCTTCTCGCAGCCAACGCCGTAGGAGATGCGGCGCACGGTGATCGTCTCGTTGATGCCGCCATG
>CADCQK010000230.1 GCA_902803575.1 Oscillospiraceae bacterium | reverse complement strand
TCCTGGACATCAAGTGCCGCATGGCGGGTCTGACCCCGTCGGCAGTCGTTATCGTCGCAACTGTTCGCGCTTTAAAATACCACGGCGGCGTTGCGAAGGCGGATCTGAACAACGAAAACCTGGAAGCCCTGGAAAAGGGCCTCCCGAACCTGCTGCAGCACGTCTCCAACATCCGGGACGTCTACGGCCTGCCCTGCGTGGTGGCCATCAACGCCTTCCCGACGGACACCAAAGCCGAGCTGGATCTGGTGGAGAAAAAGTGCAATGAGCTGGGCGTGAACGTGGCCCTCAGCGAAGTCTGGGCCAAGGGCGGCGAGGGCGGCAAGGCCCTGGCGGCCGAGGTGGTGCGCCTGTGCGAGGAGCCGGGCAAATTCCAGTTCTCCTACCCGCTGGATCTCTCCATCGAGGAAAAGCTGGAGCTGATCTGCAAGCGAATCTACCATGCCGACTCTGTGGAGCTCACCGCCAACGCGAAAAAGCAGGCAAAGCAGCTCACCGACCTGGGCTTTGCGGGCATGCCGATCTGCATGGCCAAGACCCAGTATTCCTTCTCCGACGACCCGGCCCTGCTGGGCGCCCCGAAAGGCTTCAAGGTCACCGTCCGGAACCTGAAAGTCAGCGCTGGAGCGGGGTTCATCGTGGCCCTCACCGGCGACATCATGACCATGCCGGGTCTGCCGAAGGTGCCCGCCGCCGAGCGGATCGACGTGGACGAAAACGGCGTCATCTCCGGCCTGTTCTAAGATGGCTGAGATCCTGAAAGGCGCGCCTGCGGCCAAAGCGCTGAATGCCGAGACCCTGCAGCGGGTGCAAGACCTGCGCGCCTCCGGCGTGGTGCCGAAGCTTGCGATCCTCAGAGTGGGGGAGCGGCCGGACGACGTGGCTTATGAAACCGCCGCCATGAAGCGCTGTGCATCGCTGGAGATCGAGGTGCAGCGGGTGCTGCTGCCGACAGATTGCGGACAGGACGAGCTGCTCTCTGCCATCGACGCACTGAACCGGGATGAGAGCGTCCACGGCGTGCTGATGTTCCGGCCGCTGCCGAAGCATCTGGACGAAAATGCTGCCTGCGAGCGGCTGCATCCGAGCAAGGACGTGGACGGCATCACCAGCGGTTCCATGGCGAAGGTCTATTCCGGCGTGGGCGCGGGGTTCGCCCCCTGCACGGCCCAGGCGGTGCTGGAGCTGCTGCGGCATTACGAGATCCCGCTTCAGGGCAAGCGTGTGGCGGTCATCGGCAGAAGCCTCGTGATCGGGAGACCCGCCGCCATGCTGCTGATGGGAGAGAACGCCACCGTGACTCTCTGCCACAGCAAAACCGAAAACCTCTCCGAAATCACCCGATCTGCGGACGTGGTGGTTGCCGCTTTGGGAAAGGCGGAGACCATCGGCGCGGACGATCTGCGGGCGGGTCAGACCGTGGTGGACGTGGGCATCAGCTTCAGCGAAGAAAAGCAGTGCCTGGTGGGGGATGTGGACTTTGACGCGGCGTCTCAGATCGTCGCTGCACTTTCCCCGGTGCCCGGCGGCGTCGGGAGTCTCACCACTGCCATCCTCGCGAGCCACGTCGCCCAGTCCGCGGAACAATCAGAATAACCAAATCGCACCGGAAAAACCTTCCGGTGCGAGTCATTTATCCAAAAACGATGAAAATTTAAAATTTCTTCTCCAAATGGGTGAAATCTGTGTTATTATATATAAGTTAGTCACCTGATGAATGGATGGAACCATTATGAGTCAGAACAAATACAAAACCCTCGTGAACAACACCATGCTCATCAGCCTCGGCACCTTCGGGTCGAAGCTGCTGGTGTTTTTCATGGTGCGGTTTTATACCGGATACCTTACCACGGCGGACTACGGCACCGCCGACCTGATCACCCAGAGCGCGAACCTGCTTTTGAGCATCGTCTCCATGGGCATCACCGACGGCGTGTTCCGCTTCGCCATCAGCCATGTGAAGGAGCGCAAACGGATCTTCTCCATCGGCCTGTACACCATCACCCTGGGCGGTCTGCTGCTGTTCGGCATCCTGCCGCTTTTGGGCCTGGTGAAGCAGCTGCACCCCTATCTCTGGCTGATCGGCCTGTATATCATGGCCTCCTGCTACCACACCCTCTGCGCCCAGTTCATCCGGGCGGA
>CADCQK010000229.1 GCA_902803575.1 Oscillospiraceae bacterium | reverse complement strand
TGTGGAGATCCCCACCAACCGCCCTGTGGCCCGCATCGACCAGCCCGACTGCGTCTACAAGACCGAGGCCGGCAAATACCGGGCTATTGTCCAGCAGATCATCTCCTGCCAGGAAAAGGGCCAGCCCGTGCTGGTGGGTACCGTCAGCATCGAAAAGAGCGAATATCTGGCAAAGCTCCTGAAGCGAGAGGGCATCGAGCGCCAGGTGCTGAACGCCAAGCATCATGAAAAAGAGGCCGAGATCGTCGCCCAGGCGGGCAAGCTGGGTGCCGTCACTATCGCCACCAACATGGCCGGCCGTGGTACCGATATCGTCCTCGGCGGCAACGCCGATTTCCTGGCCCGCGCCGATCTGCGCAAGGCGGGCTATGACGACGAGGTGATCTCTCAGGCCACCGGCTACGGCGAGACCGACGACGAGGAGATCCTCGCTGCAAGAGCCCTCTACGCTGAGAAGAAGGCCGAGCATCAGAAGGATGTGGACGCGGAGGCGGAGAAGGTCCGCGCCGCCGGCGGTCTGTTCATCATCGGCACCGAGCGGCACGAATCCCGCCGTATCGATAACCAGCTCCGCGGCCGCAGCGGCCGTCAGGGCGACCCCGGCGAGAGCCGTTTCTTCATCGCCATGACCGATGACGTCATGCGTCTGTTCGGCTCCGACCGGATGCAGAGCATGATGGAGACCCTGGGCGTGGACGAGGACACCCCGCTGGACGCCAAAATGCTCTCCAACGCCATCGAGCAGGCCCAGCGCACCGTCGAGGGCCGCAACTTCCAGGCCCGTAAGAACACGCTGGAATTCGACGACGTCATGAACGTCCAGCGTAACGTGATCTACGGCGAGCGCCGGAAGGTGCTGGACGGCGAGGACATTCAGGATCAGATCCAGGACATGATCCGGGAGGTGGTCTCCAGCGAGATCAGCAGCTCCGAGCTGGTCCACGACCTGCACTCTCAGGCGGCAGTGGACAGCATCGTGAAGCCCTTCCGCCAGCTGTTCCTCCGCTCTGACGATCTGAAATACTCCGACGCGGAGCTGAAGTCTCTGACCCAGGAAAAGCTGATTTCCGACACCATGGAGCGGGCCAAAGCGGTTTACACCATGAACGAGGAGGCCCTCGGCACCATGGAGGACGGCACCGTCGTCATGCGTGAGCTGGAGCGCGTGCTCCTGCTGCGCGTGGTGGACGAATACTGGATGGATCACATCGACGCCATGCACGAGCTCCGGCAGGGCATCGGCCTGCGGGGTTACAGCAACATCAAGCCCGTGGACGCCTACAAGCAGGAGGGCTTCGAGATGTTCGAGGCCATGACCCAGGGCATCCGCGAGGAGACCGTGCGCCGGGTCTATCTGGCGCCGCTGCAGCGGAGAAGAGCTGCTCTGGAGCGCAAGAGCGTGGTGAAGAAGGCCGTGGCCAACGTGGGCGGCGACGACAGCGAGAAGAAAAAGCCCGTCCGCGTCAAAAAGGTCAAGCCCAACGATCCCTGCCCCTGCGGCGCCAAGCGGCCCGACGGCAGACCCTGGAAGTACAAAGAGTGCTGCGGGAGAAAGTAATGCCTTTTGAACGCCATACCGCGGGGGCGCTGGAATATTACACTGCCCCCGTGATTGAAACGCCCCACGCTTTCACCACCCGCCTCGGCGGGGTGAGCAGCGGGCATCTGGAGAGCCTGAACCTCAGCGTCCGAAGAGGCGACACCGAAGAAAATGTCCGGGAAAACTGGAACCGGCTGCAAATGGCCTCTGGGCTCCATTTGGAAAAGGCGGTCTATGCACGACAGATCCACTCCGATCTGGTGCATGTGGCCACTTCTGCCGACGCGCAGTCTCCGTGGCTGGAGCCGAGGTTCGAGTGCGACGGCTTCGTCACCAGCGAGCCGGGGCTCCCGGTGATCATCTTCATGGCCGACTGCCTGCCGGTGCTGCTGTGCGACAAACAAAACGGCGTGGTGGCCGCGGTGCACTGCGGCTGGCGCAGCAGCGTAGCGGACATCCTCGGAAACGCGGTTCAGAAGATGATCTCCCTCGGCGCCAGACCGGAAACCATCTCCGCCGCCATCGGCCCCGGCATCGGGAAGTGCTGCTTCGAGGTGGGCCCCGAGGTGGTCAAGGCCGCCGAAGAACTGCTGAAAGCGGACATCTCCGATCTCGTCCGGAAAGGCGCGGGGGACCGGGCTTTTCTGGATCTCAAATCCGTCAACGCCAGAAGACTGGAGCAGCTGGGCCTGGATCCGAAGCGCATCGAGATCTCCGACCTCTGCACCATGTGCCACCCGGACGTGTTCTGGTCTCACCGAAAGACCAACGGCCACCGCGGCGTCCAGGCGGCGATCATTGAAGTGCCCCGGTAAATTGGAGTTTATCTGTCAGACCCGAAGAGTGTCATTGCGAACCAGTGCGCACACAGCTAACGCATAAGTTCCACCAACCAAATCAAAGATTTGGGGTGTCACGTATGGTGTGGCAATCCGTCCTCTTGCGGTACAGACGAAATCTTTTTGAAATGTAAGGCGAATCCGTTTGTTCTCAACGTTCTACGAGATTTAACTCCGCCGCTGGGGGATGCGGATTGCCACACCAGATGACGTCGGTCACTGGTTCGCAATGACATCCTATTTTCGTGCGCTGCAAAATCCAACAGTTTGATAAACTATAATTTGAAAAACCTTTAAACTCCACACTTCACACTTCACACTCCACACTCCACTCTTCACTCTGATACAGGTGATTTTATGAAATACAACCGATTTATTGCGCTGGTGCTCGCCGCGCTGCTGGTGTTCGCTCTTGGGGCCTGCGGGACGAATGAAAAAGCCCCGGAGACCAGCGAGGTCATCGACGACCGGCCCAAGGCGGACTCATCGGACAACCTGTTCGCCATCAACTACAGCAGCACCGCCGGCATGAACCCCTATGCCACCGACAACGTGCTCAACCAGGTGGCGGGGGAGCTGATCTATGAGCAGCTGATCGAGCTGGACGACACCTTCCACGCCCAGCCGAAGCTCATCACCGCCTGGTCCTCGGACGACGGCGTGACCTGGACCTTCACCGTGGACACCACCCGCACCTTCCACGACGGGCACAACCTCACCGCAGAGGACGTGGCCTATACCCTCGACTGTGCCCGCACCTCCGGGCTCTATCAGGCACGGCTCAGGAACATCGAATCCGTCACTGCCGAGGAGGACGGCGTCACCGTCACGGTGGTTCTGAACAGGGCCAACACCCAGTTCCCGCTGCTTTTGACGGTTCCCGCCATTGAGAACAACGCCATGAGCTACACCTACCCCTCGGGCACCGGGCCCTTCCGCTATGGCGATGATTACACCTACCTGACCCTCTATGTGGATCACCCGGATGCGGCGGCCATGCCCATCGACACGGTTTATCTCCGGGAGTATGACAGCATGGAGGAGGTCATCAACGCCTTCGACAGCAGCGCCCTGGATCTGGTCTGCAACGACCCCACCAGCGAGACGGACCTCAGCTTCTCCAGCGTCAGCGAGTCGAGACAGTACAACACCACGAACCTGCAGTATGTGGGCTTCAACACCAACAGCAGCTTTTTCTCCCATCCGGAGTATCGGAAAGCCCTCAGCACCGCGGTGGACCGGGCCTACGCCGTCTCCCTTCTGGGGGACGCGGGGGTGGCCTCGGCGCTGCCGGTGCACCCGATGAGCGAGCTGTTCGATGAGCAGATGGTGGCTGCCATGGCCTATGACATGGGCGTCACCTCCACGGCTTTGACCAACGCGGGGGTCGTGGACTACGACGGCGACGGCCAGCGGGAGTACCTCTACTCCGAGACCTCCACCGAGGCCACGGATCTGAACCTGTCTCTGCTGGTCTGCAGCGACTCCACCCAGAAGACCGCCGTGGCCAACAAGCTGGCGGCGGATCTCCGGCAGATCGGCATCAGCATCGAGGTCAACGCCCTCCCCTGGGAGGAATACTGCGAGGCGCTGAACATCGGGAACTTCGATCTCTACTACGGCGAGCTGCGGCTCACGGCGGACTTCGACCTGACGCCGCTGCTGGTGGCAGGGGGGAGCGTGAACTTCGGCGGCGCCTCCAACGAGGAGATCGGCTCTGCCATCAACGCCTATCTGGCCGCCGGTGACGAGACCCGCCCGGAGGCCTGCCGCACCCTGCTCACGCTGATCGCGGAGAACGCCCCCATCGTCCCCGTCTGCTTTGAAAAGCACGAGGTCTGCGCCCACCGGGGCGTGGTCGGCGGCTTCTCGCCCACCCAGTACAACATCTTCCACGATTTTGCCAACTGGACCATCGACCTGAGCTGAACCGAGTGAGAATACATTTTAAATAGAGGGGAGTATTATCATGACCGATCGAGAGCTCATCAATCTGGCGAAAGAGGCATCCAAATTCGCCCATGTACCCTATTCCAAGTTCCCCGTCGGCGCGGCGCTGGAGTGCCGGGGCGGCGTGGTCTTCACCGGCTGCAACATTGAAAATGCCGCGCTGGGCAGCACCATCTGCGCCGAGCGCACCGCCGCCTGCAAGGCCATCAGCGAGGGACACCGGGACTTTATCCGCATCGCGATCTATGCCGACGGCGACGGCTTCTGCTACCCCTGCGGCGCCTGCCGGCAGTTTTTGGCGGAGTTCGCCCCGGATCTGGAGGTGCTCAGCGCCAAGGGGGACCGGTACGTTTCCAACCGGCTCAGCGAGCTGCTGCCCCATACCTTTAACTTCTGATGGAGCTGGAACAGCTTCGCATCTTCGCCGCCGTGGCCGAGGCTAAGAGCTTTTCCGCCGCGGCGCGCGCCCTGTTCGTCAGCCACTCCACCACCAGCCGGGCCGTCTCTTCTCTGGAGCGGGAGCTGGGGGTGGAGCTGCTGGACCGGCAGGGGAGAGCCGTCCATCCCACCCCGGCGGGGGAGGAACTGCTCAAATGGGCGGCCCGCCTGCTTCGGGAGGCCGAGGAGTCCAAGGCGGCGATGATACCATTTAAAAAGCAAGAACACAAAGGAGAGAGAAACACCCCATGAACAATCTCAAACGCATTCAGGACGCCATGCGCGAAGCCGATCTGGAAGCGCTGCTGCTGATCGATCCGCTGAACCGCTACTACGCCGCGGGCTTCCCGTCCTCCGACGGCGCCGTGGTGGTGACCATGGACAAGAGCTACTACATCACCGACTCCCGCTACATCGAGGCCGCCCGCAACGCCCTCGGGGACACGGTGGAGGTGCTGCTCACCGACCGGGAGAAGCCCATGCGTCTCTGGCTCCAGGCGATCCTGGATGATCACAAGGTGGAGAAGTTGGGCGCCGAGGACAAGAGCCTCACCTATCAGGAGTATCTGAACTACGCCCGCACCCTGCAGAAAAAGCTGATCCCGTCCTCAGATCTGATCCTGAAGCTCAGACAGCAGAAGCAGCCCGAGGAGCTGAAGTTCCTCCAGGCCGCCCAGGACATCACCGATCAGGCCCTGAAGGAAGTGCTGCCCATCATCAAGCCCGGCGTCACCGAGCGGGAGATCGCCGCCGAGATCACCTACCGTCAGCTGCGTCTGGGGGCTGAGGGCAACAGCTTTGACCCCATCGTGGTCACCGGCGCCCACTCCAGCATGCCCCACGGCGTCCCCGGCGACACCAAGGTCCAGGCCGGCGACTTCGTCACCATGGACTTCGGCTGCCTCAAGGGCGGCTACTGCTCCGACATGACCCGTACCGTGGCGGTAGGCTTTGCTACCGATGAGATGAAGAAGGTCTACAACACCGTTCTGGAGGCACAGCTGGCCGGCATCGCCATCGCAAAGGCCGGCGTCACCGGCAAGGACATCGACGGCGCCGCCAGAGACGTGATCACCAAAGCCGGCTATGGCGAGTATTTCGGTCACAGCTTCGGCCACAGCCTGGGTCTCTACATCCACGAGAGCCCCAACTGCGCACCCAACAACGACCAGCCCATGCCGGTGGACACGGTCTGCTCCGCAGAGCCGGGTATCTACCTGCCGGGCAAGTTCGGCGTCCGCATCGAGGACGTCATGCATCTGACCGAGACCGGTGCCGAGGTGCTGACCCACTCCCCGAAGGAGCTCATGATCCTGTAAAAAACTGCGAAATCGCGGCTTTTTGGCAATTATGGCTTGCCAAACCGGGTTTTATCGTGTAGAATAATACAGGCATAATTGAAAAAACCACTTAGGAGGATTTAGAATATGATCACTGCAGGCGATTTCAGAAACGGCGTGACCTTCGAGATTGACGGTCAGGTTATGCAGGTTGTGGAGTTCCAGCACGTCAAGCCCGGCAAGGGTGCCGCCTTCGGGCGCACCAAGATGAAGAATGTCATCACCGGCGCCGTGACCGAGACTTCCTTCAACCCTACCGCCAAGTTTGAGGAAGCCACCGTCGA